>NZ_BAABRP010000020.1 GCF_039545055.1 Deinococcus carri | reverse complement strand
GGTCAAACTCCATCGGCGTTAGCCCCACCAGCCGCTCAAAGGAACGCGCTCGGGACTTCAGCTTCTCCAGCCGTAACACCCCTGAACCTACCTGCTCCTACCTCTACTGCGCAACGGGTCTTGAGTTGACCTCTTTCGTGGTGCAGCAGGACCCTCAGAGCAAGCGGGAGGTCCTTCTTTCTGAGAAAGCGGCCCTTCCCGGGGACGTCGTGCTGTGGAAAGCCACCGCCATCAACGGTGGTCCGACGCCCCTGCATGACCTTGACGTGACCGTTCCTATTCCCAGTTCCACCCGTTATGTCGAGGGCAGTGCGGCCCCACTCACCCTGGGGAAGACGCGCATCCTGCCGAGGTTCAGCTTTGACGGGGGGCGCAACTTCGGGTTCGCGCCCCTGAAAAAGCGGGTGGTGACCACCGAGGGGGGACGCCGCCTTGAGAAGGAAGTCGAGGTCCGTCCCGACGAGTACACCCATGTACGCTGGAGCATTCCTACGCTGGATGCTCGCAGCAAGGCCGAAGTGACCCTGCGCACCCGGGTGCGCTGAGGAGGCTGCGCTATGCCTGTCCGTCATCACCATCTGCTGTGCGCCGGGTTTCTGGCCCTGACCACCGGTGCCCTCGCGGTCGGGACACCCGCCAACACCACAGTGACCAACACCGCCACCCTGAACTTCCGCACCTCACTGGGCGACTCCCGGCAGATCAGCTCGAACCCGGTCGAGCTGCTGGTTCGTCAGGTCTATGCCGTGACCGTCTCGCCGGACGCCACCGCAGACGCCATCCCGGCCGCCCGGCAGTTCGGTGTTCCGGCCGACCAGCAGCGGCTGGTGCCCTACATGGTGCGCAACGACAGCAACGGGCCAGATACGCTGAACCTCAGCGTCGTTCAGGCCCAGACCGGGGACGACTTCGACTTCACGACTGCCGTGGTCTACGCGGACCGTGACAACAACGGTGTACCCGACGACGCCACGCCGCTCACACAGGTCACGCTGAATGCCGACGCCATGACGACCGTGCTGGTCGCCGTCCGCACGCCCGCCACCGCGCAACCGGGGGCCGTGGGCAAGTTCGCGCTGCGGGCCGTCTCCACGGGGAACCCCGCCGTGATCGACGAGAACAACTTCGCCCAGGTGACGGTCAGCCGGGACGCGCAGCTCAGCATCAGCCTGAGCAACACGCCGCAGGGCAGCGTGCAGCCGGGCAGCATCATCCGTTACTCCGCGCAGGGCAGCAACACGTCGCCCGCCCCCGCAGGGAACGTGACCGGCGTCGTGACCGTGGACGGCACGCCGCGGGACGGCATCTTCGTCCGTGACGTCCTGCCCGGCGGGATGAGTCTGGTCAGCGTGGCTCCGACCAGCGGCAGTTCGGCCGGAACGACCACGCTGGTCTATTCCACGGACGGCGGGCAGACCTGGACGGCCACGCTCCCCACTCAGACGGGGGCCGTGAACGCCGTCGGGATGCTGCTCACGGGGAGCGGGGCGTTCTTCCCGTCCGGAGCCACGCTCACCCTGACCTTCGACGCGGCGGTTCCGGTGAATTCCCCGGGCGGCACGGACCTGAGTAACCAGGCCACCGTGACCTTCGACGGCAACGGGGACGGGGATGGCGCGGACCCGGGGGAAGTCGCCACTGCCCGCGTCACCAACACCACGGCCACGGCCACCGGGGCAGCGTTCGGCCCCTTCGAGGCCCCCAGGGGCAACGGAACGGGCACCTATACCTTCGGCGGCCACCAGATCGACCGCTCCGGCGACTTGCAGACGCTGCTGGGCAGCGTCGCGGCGGGCACCACTGCCAGCTTCAAGCAGACGCTGCTCAATACCGGCAACACGACGAACACCTTCAACCTCGCGGTGGACTCCGCGCCCGCCGGATGGACCTGCCGCGTGCTGAACGTGGACGGGACCGGCGCGGTGGGTCCCTCCACCAACCCGGTCACGCTCGCTCCGGGGGCCACCGCCGACGTGGCGACCGAGTGTGACGTGCCCTTCGGGGCCGCCAGCGCCACCAACCAGGAGGTGCGCGTCTCGGCCACCCCCACGGGCGGCACCCCCGACGTGACCGTGAACCGTGTGGCCCAGGTCACGGCCGCCAGTCCCACCGTCCTGGGCAACAGCGACGGAAACCAGGCCACGCCACCGAACACGGCACCTGTGACCGTGGCCGCGGCCCCCGGCACGTCCGCCCGCTTCCCGCTGGAACTCCAGAACGGCGCACCTGTCCCGGAAAGCTACACCCTGACCGGCACCGTGCCCGCCGGCTACCCGGCCCCCACCTTTTACCTGGACACCAACTGCGACGGCGTTCCCGACGGCTCGCCGGTCACGACCACCCCCAGCATTCCGGCGGGGGAAACCCTCTGCCTCGTCGCGGAGGTTACGCTGCCCGTGGGCCGCCCGGCAGGCCAGGAACCCGTGACGTTCACGGCGACCGGCACCACCACCCCGAGCCGCGTGAGTACGTTGACGAACGCGGTGCAGGTGAACGGGGTCGCCAGCGTCAGCTTCGGGCCGAACGGTGCCCAGAGCACCCTTCCGGGCGGCAACGTGGTCTATGCGCACACCCTGACCAACACCAGCAACAGCCCCGTCACCGTGACGGTGCCCGCCTTCACCTCGGCCAGGGGCTGGACCTACGAGTTCTCGACCGACGGCACCACCTATGCCCCCAGCCTGACGGGCCTCACCCTCGCCGCCGGGGCCAGCACGCCGCTCTATGTGCGCGTCACGGTGCCGCAGGGCTACCAGCCGACCGCCGGGGACCAGGAAGCCGCCGTCATCCGCGTGGACGTCACCACGAACACCACGCCGAGCAGCACCGGCAGCGCCACCGTCACCGACACCACCACCGCGCTGCGCAGCCGTGCCGGCATCACCAAGAGTGCCGCCCTGTGTGCCGACGCCGCTTGCGCGACGACGTCCCCGCTGGCAAACGGCGCTCAGGTGTCCCCCGGCGACGTGGTGCTCTACACCATCACCGCCACCAACGATGGGGACGTTGCCCAGAACTTCGTGTACGTCTCCGACACCGTCCCCACCCACACCAGTTTCGTGAGCGCGGGTGCGGCGGGCAGCGGGCTGAACCTGCTGTACAGCGTGGACAGCGGCAAGACCTGGACGGCCTCCGCGCCGGCTGGCCTGCCGGCAGGACTGCTGTGGGTGGGGGTCGACAGCAATGGCGACGGTACCGTGAACGCCAGCGACACCTTCACCGCGGGGCAGAGCTTCTCGGTCCGCCTCATCGTCCGCGTTCAGTAAGCGCCGGAGAAGTGATGAGGACGCTCTCCCTGACCCTCTGTCTCCTCGGCAGCGTCGCCGCCCAGCAGGTGACGAACACGGCCTCCCTGCACCTGAACGGGGGAAGCCTCCCCTCCAACACGGTGGAGTTGCAACGTGCCCCGACCTGCACGCCGTCGCTGAGCGTGGACGGCGCGGCAGGGACGGAGGGGCTGCTCCTCGACACCCCCGGCACGGTCTTCGTGCCCCACACCCTGCGGCAGGGCGGGGCGGGCGGCGAAATCACGCTCAGTGCGGACGTGCTCCCGCAGGCCGCCTGGACCCCCCGCCTGGCCGTCTTTCTCGACGCCGACCGGGACGGCAGGCCCGACGGCGAGGCTTTGACCCGGCTCACGCTGGGGGCGGGTGAGGAACGGCCCCTGTTGCTGGCCGTCTCGGCCGGGACGCGGCAGACCGGGACTGTGCGTGTCCAGCTGAGCGCGGCCTGCGGCAGTCGCCGCGCCGACGGCACCCCGGTCGAGATTCGCCCCCGCGCGGGGGCAACGCCCCTGCTGCTGAACCACTCTTCGGCCATGCGCGAGGCCGAGGTGGGCCAGCCGATTCCCTTCACGCTCACCCTCCGTAATCCCGTCGACGTGCCCCTACCCGCCACCATTGAGGCGGTGCTGCCGGACGACGCCACCTACCTTCCCCGGGCGGGTGACGGAGCGCCCGAGGTGCGGGGGAACACCCTCCTCTGGACCTTGACGCTGCCGCCGGGGGTCAGTCAGGTGGTCACCTACCACGTTCAGGTTCTGCGGCACCGTGGGCCGCAGGTGACCTCCGTCGCCGTGGCCCAGGGCATGATCGCCGGCCGGCTGGTCCGCAGCGAGCG
This sequence comes from Deinococcus carri, assembly GCF_039545055.1. NCBI lineage: Bacteria > Thermotogati > Deinococcota > Deinococci > Deinococcales > Deinococcaceae > Deinococcus > Deinococcus carri. The sequence goes on along the minus strand of NZ_BAABRP010000020.1, from coordinate 53,913 downwards.
GGCCGCGGCCACCGTTGCGCTGCGGGCCGGGGTCTTCGACCAGCGCGGCACCCTGATCGGTCAGGTCTTCGTGGACCAGAACGGCAATGGCCGTTCCGACGCCGCTGACGTGCCCGTCCGGGGCGCGCGCGTGCTGCTGGCAAACGGCACCCAGACCCTCACGGACGCGCGGGGCCAGTACACCTTCCGCAACCTGGACCCCGGCTCGTGGCTGGTCGGGCTTGACCCCGCCACCCTGCCTGCCTCGCCTGCCGACGGTGCCCTGCGGCGTGCGGTGGACGTGGCGGGCCTGGCGCGGGCGGACTTCGCCCTGGCCCCGGTGACGGCGACGGTGGCGAGGGCCACCCCCGCGGCACCCACCCTGCCCCCGCCGCAGGGCCTCATCCGTTCGCCCCTGCGCGGAGCGGTGGTGCGCGACGGCAACCGCACCGGCATCACTCTGGAAGGTCCTGCCTCCGAACCGGTCAGCCTGCGCGTGAATGGTCGAGAGGTCCCCGAGGACCTGCTGGGCGAGCGCGGGCCGGGGCAGACGCCCGGCAGCGTGCGCCTCGGCTTCGTGGGCGTACCGCTGGAGGAAGGCGTCAACACCCTGGAGGCCCGCTTCGGGGACCAGACCGAGCGCCTGGAGGTCACGGTGGCGGGAACGGCCCGCCGCCTGGTCTTCCGCCCGGTCTCGCTCGTCGCGGACGGGCACTCCTCCCTGGTGGTGGACATCGCCGCCCTGGACGCCCGCGGCACGGAGGGCGGCAACGGTTTCGTGACCGTCTCCACCGACCTCGAACCCACCACGCCTGACGCCGCCCCGCTGGAAAGCGGCTATCAGGTGGCGCTGCGCGGCGGCGTGGCCCGCGTGACCCTGGCTCCCCTCGCCGCGGGGCGGGAATTCACGCTGCGGGCGGCGCTGGGCAGCCTCACCGCCGAGACCCGGCTCTACGCGCCCTCGGGCGGCTCGACCCTGGCTCTGGGTCAGGGCAGTGTCGGGGTGCAGGTGGCCGGTGGGCAGTTCGGTGTGACCGGCTCCGCGCGCGGCTACCTGGAGACGCCGCTGGCAGGCGGGCAACTGCGCGCCGCCGTCGACACCGGCGGCCTGCCGGGCGTGGAGGACTTCCAGCGTTTTCCCGTCACCGGCAGCAGTACCGAGGCCCAGACCCCCCTGCGTTCGGACGACGCCTTCGCGGTGCGCTACGACCGCCCCGACCTCACCGTGGGGTACTACGCCGCCCCGCTCGGGGTGCCCGGTCTGGAGACTCTGCCCGTGGGCACTGCCCTGCGCGTCGAGCGGCGCGGTCCCCTGCGGGTGCAGGCCTTCGCCGGACTGGTCGCGGGGGACAGCCAGGTCGAGGAGTTCACCCCCGGCGGCAGCCTCTATCACCTGAACTTCGGCCCGCGCACCGGCAGCGAGCGGGTGGTCGTCCGTTCCGGCGGGCGGGACCGGGTCCTGGTGCCCGGACAGGAGTACGTGCTGGACTCGGCGGGCACCCTGGTCCTGGCCGCGCCGCTGGGACCCTACGACGCCGACTTCCTGCCGGTGCGCCTCATCGTCACCTATGTTCCGGCCACCGCCCGGCGCAACGTCCTCGCGGCGGGGGTGGGGGCGCAGTACAGCCGCGGTCCCTGGACCGTGGAGTTCGGGGCCGCGCACCTCCAGCGGTGGTCCTACAGCGTGGGGGCGGCCTACGACACGCCGCAATTCAGCGTGAAGGCCGGGTACCGGCAGGACCCGCTGAACCCGGAAGGCCGCCTGACCGTGGACCTGCGCGGCCAGCAGGGGCCTTTCAGTGTCGTGGCCAACGTCAGCTCGACCCCCTCCGAGGGCACCCTGGGCACCGCGAGCGCGACCTACCGCTTCGGCGTGCGCCAGGCCACGCTGCGCCAGCGCTTCGAGAGCACGGGTGCCCGCACCGAGGCGGCCCTGGAGCAGCGCTTCGGCCCGGTCTCGCTGGGCCTGGGCTTCGACTACGACTGGTCCTCGGGGACTTTCGGTGCCCTGGGCCTGGCCCGCTATGAGGCGGGGCCAGGGCGGGTGGAGGTCACGCACGCGCAGCCGCTGGGCGGGCGCGCGGCGGAAACGCGGGTGGTGGCGGCCTACCAGCTTTCCAGCAGTCTCACGGCGGAAGCGCAGGTGCGGCAGCAATGGGGCGTGGGCGCGACGGGCGAACTTGGTCTGCGCCAGCGTGTCGGCACCTCCAACTTCAACGTGACCTACCAGTTGCCCGGCGTATCCGGGGAGGCCAGCCGGGCGCGCTTCGGCCTGGACGTGCCGCTCACCCTGAGTGAGCGTTGGAGCGCCAATGTCGGCGCGGGGCTGGAGCGGGACATGGGGAGCGGGACGCTGGGCGGAACCCTGACGACCGGCGTGCGCTACCAGACGCCCACCTTTTTCGCCACCTTGGGCGGCGAGTACGGCTTCACGGGGAGCGCGGGCCGCCTGACGCTGCGGGGCGGGGCGGCGGGGCAGCTCGGGGAGGGGCAGACCCTCTCTGTGGACGCGAGCGCACAACTGCTGCCCACCCCCCAGGGCCGCTTCACCGTGAGCTACGCCCTGCGGCGCGACACCTTCGCCCTGCTGACCTACCACCGCGTGCAGGGCGGCACCACGCGGGTGCTGGAGGGCGAGGTGCAGGCCAACCTGCGGGTGCGCCCCGCCCTCGACCTGCAACCCAGTCTGGCCTACCGCCTGCCGCTGGGCGATGCGGCGGCGAGCAGCGTGCAACTCGGCCTGGGGGCCACCGTCCTGCTGACCAAAACCTTCGGCGTTACCGCCAGCGGCTACCTGCTGTGGCAGCCTGCGGCCAACACCTGGTCGGCGGCGGCGGGGCTGGACGCCCGGTATCGCCTGGCCGACCCCGTCTGGCTGGTGGCCGGCTACACCTGGAGCGGCTTTTCCGGGTTAACCGAGGGGGCCAGGCCAGGCTTCCACGTTCGACTCGACTTCGGCGGAGGCACCCCTTGAAACGGATTCTTCTTTTCGTCCTGTGTTTGCTGGGGCTGGGAATCCTGGGCATGAACCAGGCACAGGCGCAGGCGTGCAGCAGCGGCGCGTGTGTGGCTGCCGGACCCCGGTTGGTGAGTGTGGACTCCCGGCAGAGTGCACTGCTCAACACCCTGTTGCAGGCCCTGCTGCCCGGCACGGGTGTCCAGCTCAGCGTGCTCGACTGGAACGCCCTGGCCGGAGGCGACGTGAGGCTGACCCTCCTGCTGGAGCGTCTGCGCGCCAACCTCAACCTCTCGAGCACCGACGAGGTGCTGGGCACGAACATCACCCTGGGTCAGTTGCTGGTGGCCCTGGCCGATGTGGCGCAGGCGGACGGCAACACGGCCCTCGTCAACGCCCTGAACACGCTGCGGGTGCCGCTGGGCGGCCTCGGCGGGAGCATCCGCCTCGCCGACCTGCTCTCGGTGCAGTTTCCCCAGGGGGCACTCACCGACGTGGGGCTGGATGTGCTCGATCTCATCACGAGTGCCGTGCAGCTCTACAACCACCGCAACGTCGCCACCACGCCCGCGCCCGTACAGGTCAACACCGCCGCCCTGGGGCTGACAGGTGTGGCCGCGCTGCGAGTGTACGCTCAGGTCGTCGAACCCCCGGTGTACGTGTGTGGCCGGGTCGGTTCCTCTTTCCACACGGCGGCCATCCGCCTCAAGCTCGACCTGACGCTGGCGAGCGGCCTGAACACGGCGGCCCTCACGACCGCCGTCTCGAACATCCTCGCCGGGCTGACCCTGAATGCCACCAACGTCCGGGTCGAGCAGCTCGACGCCCTGCGCGTCAGCGTCTACGTCGAGGTCGCCCAGGCAGAGGGCACCATCAGCGGCCTCGACCTGCTGGCGAGCGCGGTCACCCTGCAGGCGCGGCCGGGGCTGGTGAACCTCTTCCTGGGCCAGATTCCGGACCCCATCTTCTTCAACCGCACCCGCCTCCTGACCTCCGCCGACGTGACGCCCGCCACCGCCGCCACGCTGCGGGTCAGCGCCCTCCTGCCGATTGCCGACATCACCCTGGACCTGGGGGTGCAACTGCGCGGCACGGCGAGCGGCCGTCCCGAACTTCTCACCCAGACCTACACGGTGCCCTTTCCACAGACGCGCACCTTTTCCTCCGGCTCAGTGTCGGCCAGTGCCCTGGTCACCTCGCTCCTGAACAACCTGGAGGTCAGCCTGGTCAACAGCGGGGTGAACGTCAGGCTGCTCGGCACCCTGCCCCTGCCGCTGCCCATCGGCACCATCACCGACGCCCTCCTGACCGGGCTGGTGACTCCGCTAACGGGCCAGTTGACGGGTCTCCTCACGCCCGTGCTGGGTACGGTTCTGGGTGGCCTGGTCGACCCGCTGCTGAACCTGCTGGGCATTCAGATAGGTCAGGCGGTCTTCAGTGTGGCGGGCATCACGCGCGTCTGCCCGGTGAGCGGCACGGTGTACCGCGACCTGCAACCGGACGGCACCCGTGATGCGGGCGAAAGTTGGAGCGGCACCCCGAACGTCTACGTCAACCTGGTGCAGGGGGGACGGACCGTGCAGTCTGTCCTCGTGACCGCCGGAAGCGGCGCTTACACCTTTGCGGAAGTTCCGCGCGGCACCTTCAGCGTCCTCGTGACGGCGGCGGCTCTGGACACCACGCCCCGCGCTCCCGCCGGTTGGATCCTGGTGACGCCCGAATCCGGCATGCGCTCCGTCACCGTCGACGCGGCCCCGGTTGCGAGTCAGGACTTCGGTCTCTTCGAGGGTGCCCGCGTTCGCGGTCTGCTGTTCGCTGACCACGGACTGGGTGCAGGGGTTCCGAACGATGCGCGCCGGAACGGCCAGGAGCCGCCCGCCCCTGGCGTGACCGTCAGCCTGACGGGTGCGGGCCAGTCGCGTGCGGCCACGACCGGCACAGACGGCCGCTACACCCTGTACTGGCCCGCGGCCTGGGGTCCGTCTGCGGCCCTCACCGTCGCTGACCGCCCCGTGGCCGGGTTCTCTAACGGGACGACGGCTACCCTTGCGGCGGACTTCGCGGGGAGCAACGTCAACCCGCTCCCGCTCGACGTGACCTCAGGCCGCGACCTGACGCGCGACTTCGGGGTGGTGGAGGCGTCCTCCCTGACCTCCGCCGCCCCGGGCGCAACCGGAACGCCGGGGCGTGTGCGCTATGCCCACCTCTACCGGCCCGGCACCCTGGGCACCGTGACCCTCGCGGCCAGCGGCACGGTGGGGTACGGCTATACCTTCGCCCGTGACCTCGATTGCGACGGGACCGTGGAGGACAGTGAACGGGCGGGCCTCACCTCCTTCACCGTGGACGGCAACTGGCCGCGCGAGCCGGACGGCCGCCTGCGGGCCTGCGCTCTGGAAGTTGAGGTCCGGGTCCCGGCCGGACAGCCCACCGGCACAGTAGATACCGCAACTGTCACGGCGACCCTGACCTGGGAAGGCCGCCCGGTGCAGGACCCTCGCGGCGTCACCGACACGACGGCGGTGACGGACCAGCAGGCGGCCACCCTGACCAAGCGCGTCCGCAACTTGACGCGGCACGGCGCAGGCTCGGGCCTCAGCTCCGATGCTTTTCCCGGTGAGCGGCTGGAGTACTGCCTGGACTACCGCAACCTCGGAGTGGACCCCCTGACTCAGCTCGTCCTGGCCGACCACCTGACTCTCCCGCTCCAGTACGTCCCCGGCACCCTGGCCCGCGATGGCGTCGCCCTGACGGACCAGACCGGCGACGATGACGGCGACGTCACGGGGCAGCAGGTGGTGGTGCGGCTGGCCGCGCTGAACCCAGGCGCGGGCGGCAGCGTCTGTTTCCAGGTGACCGTGCCTTAAAGGGGACCCTTTAGGGCGGGTGCCGGGGATTTTCATGGTCCCCGGCACCTGCCGCATATGCGTCCACGCGGCCTCCCTGCGGCAACTACAGTGGGATGGATTCAACATGCACCCCCTGCCCCTTCCTCTTCCGGCCTTCTGTAGCCTGCTTCAGGCCACGCTGTCGGGTTCCGCTCTGCCAGATGCTTTTGTGCTCTTCCCGCACGAGAGCAGCTTGGTGAAGCTCTCCGTGTCGGCCACGACCCGCACGGCAGGGGACTGGTCCCTGCTGGAGAGCCTGCTGCCCCCAGAGGGCCAGCTCCTGCCCCTGCTGGCGGCCGACCGCACCGCGGGCACCGTGGGGATGCTCTGGACAGCGCCGGGCGTGGACGTTTCTGCCGGGACGCTGGAGACACTGGCCTGGCTGCTGACCCAGTTCGGGGCGCAGGCCGCCCCCACGGCGGGCCAGCTGATCGAACACCTCCCCGAGGCCGCCGCACTGCTCGACGAACGGCAACAGCTGGTGGCCGCCAATAGCGCGTGGCACCACCTGCTCGGCTCCTCACCGGAGGCGTCCCCCGGTCAGCTGGCGGACGTGTTGCCGGACTGGACGGCCCTGCTGGCCGTACTGCCGGAAGCCCTGGCCGGCCACGTGCGCCTTGTGCCGCCGCAGACTGTTCAGGTTCCTGGCCGGGCACCCGAGCACCTGGGTGGCGAGTTGCGCCCCTGGCTGGTTCCGCAGACCTCCCGCCGCTGGGTCCTGTGCTTGATCTGGCGTGCAGGGAGTCCCGTTTCAGGTCTGCCCCCAGACCTCTACCAAGAAGCTTTTGCGCGGGCGGACCCCGCCATGATTGTGACGTCCAACCAGGGGATAGTCCTGCTCGTGAACGATGCGGCCACGGCCCTGCTGGAGCAGGACATGCAGAGCACGCTCGGGGAACCCCTCTGGGCGCTGGGTCTCTGGCAGCAGGACCCCGTGGCCCGCCGCCGCGTGCGGGTAGCTGCGGTTCAGGCGGCCCGCGGAAGGCCCACGGATGAGGAGCTGGCCGTCAAAACGCCTGCCGGGGAACGCACGATGTTTCTGCGGGTTCACTCCCTGACCGGCCAGCAGTTGCTGTTTCAGCTCTCCGAGAGGGCCAGGGCGGGCAAAGACATCCTGCACCAGGAGGCCGTGCTGGAAACCATGCTGCGCCATGCCCAGGAAGGGCTGCTGGTGTGCGACTCGCGGGGACAGCTGGTGCTCTTTAACCAGGCGGCGCGTGAGATGCTGGGACAGGACGTATCCGCTGTTCCTCCCGAGGAGTGGCCGCGGCACTTCGCTCTCCAGACCACACAGGGAGAACCCTGGCTTGATGCGGGTCAGCTGCCGCTCCTGCGGGCACTGGCAGGAGAAGAGGTGCGCGGCGTCGAGATCATCCTGGCTCCTTCAGAAAGAGCGCGGCGGCACGTTCTGGTCGATGCTTACCCGCTCCAGACAGCACAGCCCCCGGTGGCGCTGGGCGCGGTCGCGTTCATGCGGGACGTCACAGAACGTTCCCACCTGAGTGGTCAGCTCCAGCATCTCACGCAGCACGACCCGCTGACCACCTTGCCCAACCGCCACAACTTTCTGGGCTTGGTCGAACAGGCCCTGCAACGTCAGCACACGGCCCCGACATGTCGGTATGCCGTACTGCTGTGCGCCATAGGCGGCATGGAGGGGCTGAAGGGCCTCCGGGGTTCGGTTCAGGCCCACCGGCTGGTGCTGGAAGGCGCGGCGCGCCTCGTCCAGGCCGTTCGGGGAAGCGACGTCGTGGCCCGTTTTGAGGGCGAACAGTTCGCAGTCCTGCTCGAGCGTCCCGGGCCTGAGGCGTCTGTCGACGCTATTACCACCCGGTTGCGGGAGCGGTTGAAGGCCCCTTTTCTGCTTGATGGACACGAGTTCACCGTTGACCTGCATATCGGGGTGGTGACCGACCTCCTGTCCTATCAGGACCCGGAAGCCGTGCTCCGGGATGCAGCGGCCGCCCTGTACGCGGCGAGGCTGCAACAAACCGAGGTGCAACCCTTCCGGGCAAATGTCCGGGAGGAACTCGGGAGGCGCGTCAACTCGGAATTGGCCCTGCGCTCGGCGCTGCATACAGGACAGTTGAGGTTGTATTACCAACCGGAGCTGCACCTGCGGCAGGGGCGTGTCTCCGGCTTCCGCGTCCTGCTGGGCTGGCAACATCCCCAGCAGGGCCTGCTCTGGCCGGAAACCTTCCTGGCCGGACTGCAAGATCGTGAGCTTTACGAGGCACTGGGGAAATGGACCGTCCAGCAAGTGATTGGGCAGCAGAGACAATGGCGGACCCTCGACCCTGACCGGGACTTCACCATCGGCCTGGATATCACCTGGACGCCCATGACCGACACTTCACCCCTGGGCCTTTACGGGGTGCTCGAAGATGGGGCCGACCTCGACGCTGAAGAACAGTTGACGTCCACCCTGTGGGAGCTGGGGCAGCTTTACCACCACAGTTGGCAGACCCTGCTGCCCACCTCCCTCTCGGCTTCCCGGGTAAACCCAACCCAGCCCTCTGTCACTCCTCGCCTTTTCGTGGGTGCCCGGACCGTTACCCGGCTACCGCAAGACCTCGACATCCTGAACCATGCCCTGACCCTGGCACGACACCTGGAACTGGACCTTATGGCGGACGGGATTGAAACCCAGGAACAGCTTGGACTCCTGCGCGGCATAGGGTGCGTCTATGCCACAGGACCCTTCGTCTCTCCCCCGCTGCCTCCGGAGGCCGCCTGGCCGTTTGCCGTCAATGGTGATGATGCAATTTCCAGGCGGTGAGGTCACTGACAGCTTGCTTTGAGGCCTGTCAGCAGGCGCAGTCGCAACTGGCCCTGCGATGGGGGAAGCACACGTCGGCAAAAGAGGCGGGAGCGCGAGTGGCCTGGGGGTGAGCAGACCGCGGCCATAAGTCGGCGTCACTATGCCGGATATTCGGGCACATGCTGGGCCTGCCCGAAACCTTAGGGCGGGGCGCAGAAAGGTTGCCGCCTTTTGGCGACCTTTCCGAGCGAAGCGAGCAGCGCAAAAAGGGCGGCGCGCAGTGGAGTGGACGCCCAGGACGCGCGGCAACGCAACGGAGCGCCGCCCTATAAACGCCGTTTAGGGCCTGAGGCAGGGGCAAAAACGGCGTGCTGAGCGTATAAAAAGGGAACGATATGGTTAGATATCGTTCCCGCCCCAGTGTAGGTCGTCGTGCCGCCATCCGCCACTTCTACCGCTGGACTCGACGCCACTTCAGCACCCGAAAGACCTGCGGCCATCAGAAGGTCACGGATGCCGGGCTGGTGGCGCTGCTGCTCAGTCGCTTTGTGTTCAAGGTGCCGTACGCCTCGAGCTGGTGGAGCTTGCTCAGGGAAGACCGAGCCGGTCTTCCCTCGTACACCCAGGCCTACATGCGCAGTGTTCGGCTCCTCGCTCGTCTGGAAGCCCTGGCAACGACAGCCGAGCACCTGGCTGAGGTCATCATCGACTCGATGCCGCTCCCCGTGTGTCGTCCCAAGCGCACCAAGCGCTGTACCTTTCCGGGAGCACGCTGGGGATATGGAACTCAGGGTGGGTTCTATGGGTACAAGCTGCACGCCTGGGTCACAGGAACGGGACGAGTCGTTCAGTACGAGCTTCGACCCGCTCACCTCCACGACGTGACGATGGGCTACGAACTCAACCGGAGATGGCCGGAGTTCGGGGGGCCAAAGATTATTGGGGATAAGGGCTATGCCACCCTGGGCTTCGTCTTGCCGCCCAAGAAAAACACCAGATACGACACGGGGTGGCGGGTCTCCCGCCACCCCAAACTCCGCAAACGTATCGAAACCGTCTTCTCTCAACTGGTCGCGGCTCAGGTCCGCTCCGTTCAGGCCAAGACGCTCTCCGGCTTGCGGCTCTGTGTCGTCCTGGCCGTCCTTGCTCACAACCTCGCCAGGCCCTAAACGGCGTTACTTATGTCGGCACATACTTAAATTCAGCTTGGTTCCAATGCGCGAGGGTGGCTGCCGCCTCATACGTGCTGTGCAGGAAACTCATCAGTAAAACTTCAGGTTGATCCGAGTCCCTCACCGCCTGATAGGGCAGGAGAAATTCACCCATCGTTGAGTCGTACTTCGCCTCGGCCGGTTGAACAGGCCACTGAGGATACCCCTTTGGTTCAGGATAGTGGTATGCGTAAAAAGCCGCCTCTTTGTGATCAGGGCCGCCTGCCCAGAAGCCAGCACTACATTCTTCGTGTGAATAGGCATCCTCAATCACTTTATAAGCCAGGAGAGGGCTGGGCGGGTGTGCGGGAGCAGTTCGGCCAGAGAAGCGCGTGACCGTTAAATCTGCTCCTCCCCACCAGTATAGCACTGGGCTTGACTTACCTTGAAATTCATCCCGGTAACGCTGCAACACCTTGGAAACCAGACCCAATACTTGAAAGTACCGCCCGGCCACGTCAGGATCGTAATTACGCTGAACGTGGTCCTGATCAAACCTCACGGCGTTCTCAATTTCCTGGGGCTGCGGCCAGAGGTGCACATGCAGTTCCAGCTCACGCAGGCTCTGAGTGAACTGTGCAAAATAATCCGCCATGCTCTGACGCTGCAACGCAATATCGCGCTGTCTTCCATCCTGAGTTTGAATGACCAAACGACTGTGCATCAAATCAAGGGTGATCTGGAATTGGGTACGCTGCGCCTGAACAGGGCCAGTCGTCAGGCCATACATACCGACGTTCAAAGCCACCTGCCAGTACTGATTCATTCTCGGACAAAGTGCCAGACGCACTTTGCCCAACATCTGACTGAGCAGGTGAATGATCTCGATGGTTTCCTGGTCTTCTTGGTAATTGAGTTCCGGCCAACTAGGAGCTTGCTCAGTAGTCATATCTCACACCTTTCGGTAGCGGACAACTCTAGCCCAAGTACGTCCTGGCAGGGACAAACCTCTGTTCATTACCTGGCGAGCATTGCGGACAGGCTAACCAACTCACTGACTCCTTCAAAGTCCCTGCCTTACACCTGCGAAGCGACCCGCTCCAACACGCTGTAGACGTGAGCTTTGCCGTGATCACCGCTGGGTGAATATCAGCGACCTCACCTTTCACCTGCCCGGCCTGAGTCTAAGCGTCGGACGGGGCAAGTGCCAGTCTGTACGGGCAGCCCACTGTTCGCCGCCCGCGAGCAGCAAATCCATCACGCCGTTTAGGGCTTGGACCTTGGGGGTTCGGGCGGCGCGTAGACGAGAAAAAATGGAAATGGTATGTGCAGATACCGTCTCCACCATAGTTTAGGTCGTCGCGCGGTCATTCGTCAGCTTCACCGCTGGGCCAGGCAGCATTTCAGCGACCAGAAGCGCTTCAAGCATCAGAAGTTGACGGATGCCCTGCTGGTGGCGCTCCTGCTGGCCCGCTTCGTGTTCAAGCACCCCTACCCGTCGATCTGGTGGAACCTGTTGAGGGAAGACCGCTCCGGTCTTCCCTCCTACACCCAAGCCTACACGCGTGGGGTACGTCTCCTTGAACGCCTCGAAGCCATTGTTAGCCCCGCCAAACCCTGTCGGGAGGTCATCATTGATTCTATGTCGCTTCCCGTCTGTCGCCCGAAGCGTGGCAAGCGGTGCAAGTTCCCAGGGGCACGCTGGGGGTTCGGCACTCAGGGTGACGTGTACGGGTACAAGTTGCATGCCGGGGTCACCCCAACCGGCGAAATCCTCCAGTATCTGCTGAAACCCGCCAACTTCCACGACACCACCGTGAGCTACGAGCTGAACCGCAGATGGCCGGAGTTCGACGGTCCGACAAGCATTGGGGACAAGGGGTAGGCCTGCCTCGGCTACGTGTTTCCACCCAAGGAGAACACCCGCTACGACACCGGGTGGCGGGAAGACCGCCACCCGAAGTTACGCAAGCGCATTGAAACGGTCTTCGCCCAACTCGTCGAAGCCCAAATTCGCTCCGTTCAAACCAAGACCCTCCCTTCACTCCGGCTTCGTGTCGTCTTGGCCGTCCTCGCCCACAACCTTGCCCAGCCCTAAACGGCGTTATAAGTTGAAGCGAAGGCAGATTCGCCTTCGCCAAATGACCTCGAACTTCACCAGATTTTTGCGCCGATTCGGGCAGGTTTATGACTCAATCCAGCCTGAACTGTTTGCATTATGGGTATTGGGCGAAAGCCGTTCAGGGTGTGGACTTATTCTCTACTCCTCATCTTCATCTCAAATGAAGTCCAGGAGCAACTTGTTGACTTCTTCGGCGTGGGTGGCCGCGAGGCCGTGCGGTGCACCTTTGATCACTTTCAATTTGGCGTGGGGAACATACTGCGGCACTCGCTGACCACTGACTTCCAGCGGCACGATCTGGTCTTTGTCGCCGTGAATGACCAGCGTGGGCTTATCGAACTTGGCGAGGTCAGCGCGGAAATCTGTTTCGCTGAAGGCATGGACACAGTCCACCGTTGCCACTGGGGACGCCTGATACGCCAGGCCCTTGGAGAAAGCCAGGAAATCCTCGCCCAGCTTATCGGCGTTGTCCTCCCAGTTGAGAAACTTGGTGGTCAGGTCAGTGAGGTATTTAATGCGCCCGTCTTGCACCTGTTGCGCCATGTCGTCCACCTCGGCTTGCGTCAGGCCGCCGTCGGGGTTGTCCGCCGTTTTCAGCAGGTAGGGGGTGACTGCCCCCAGCAGCACGATGTTCTTGAGGCGCTCGGTGCCGAACAGGCCGACGTAGCGGGCCACTTCGCCGCCACCCATGCTGAAGCCCACCAGCGACACGTCACGCAGGTCAAGCTGGGTCATCAGGTCGTTCAGGTCGCTGGCGAAGGTGTCGTACTCGTAGCCCGTAGCCGTCTTGCCCGACTGCCCGAAGCCCCGGCGGTCATGGGCAATCACCTGATACCCCGCGTCCGTCAGGGCAAAAATCTGGGCTTCCCACATGCGCCCGCTGAGGGGCCAGCCGTGGGACAGCACCACCGGGCGGCCTGTGCCGTAGGTTTCGTAGTAGAGGTCGGTTTGAGGGGCGAGGTTGTGCTGGGTTTTGATGGTGGGCATGATGAATCCTCCAGGGGAACTAAGGGAATGTGATGCAAGAAGTGATGTGGAGCGCAGTTTAAAACTTGAGTGGGCGAGCACCTCCTTTAAGTCAAAGGGAAAAGACTTTGTTCACGTCCTTCACCGTGATACGGAGAAGGGGATCGGCATGTTCAGGGCAATCTGGCTAGAGGTGGACACGTCCAGGCTCAGTGTTCTGAGTGGCTTTAAGGAACGAAGGTCATCGGACAGGCGGCCCCGCCCCAGATGCAGATGGGCGTCACGCGGGGAAAACTGGCTCCCCATGCTCAAAATGTTGGTCTGGTTGATCACTTCATGCCACGCGCCGCGAAAGTGCGTGTAGGTGGTCAGGCTCGACACCCGCTGACCGTTGGCAAACTGCTTTTGGGGCGGCGTGACCACCGACAGGGCCAAATCCAGACCGCCCGCATCATTGGCGACCTGGGCAGCGGTGCGGCGCTGGTCGATGTGAATGTCAATGTCCGTGACCCACTTGGGCAGGCCGTAAGCGTCATGGCCTCTGATCCTGGCAATCTCGGTATTCACAGGGAGCGACAGCACATAGGCGTGCAGATGCTCATTTTTGAGACTGGCGGCCAGGTCGATGCCTCCCAGCGGGCCGTGTCTGGCGGGCTTGACGGGAATCCCGACCGCGACCTCCGTGTAAAAGTCGATATCACACACGTCGTAGCGGTAGAACATCACCGCTGCCAGTCCCAGTCCGGGAACTACCTCCAGGGGGCTAAGAACGCGGGGTAATCTGGCCCGGAGCGCTTCCGTCGGCGCGAGCATGGTCAACCTTGCCGTGGAAACACGGTAGTAGAAGTTTGGTGTGAGGGTCGGGCCGATAGGGGTCTCAACGGCCGTTTTGGGCAGTTGCCGGAAAAAAGACACGTCCGGGACGCGGGGATCGCGGGCGACTTCATCCAGGTCGGTGTTCATCCGGTAACGGTCATACAACCCGCCTTTGGGAACGGCGACCGTGTGCCGTCCCAACTGGACTTCAACGGTTGGGGGAGAAGCTGGAGGCATGTGCTTTTGCTCCTTGTTGAAGGGTTCAGTGCGTTCGCAAGCCTGCCCTGGGCTGGCCTCAGCCGAGATCAGCGATCAGACGTTTGGCGAGTTGTTCGGAGGACGCGGGATTCTGTCCGGTATAGAGGTTCCGGTCTACCACCACGAAGGGGCGCAGTGGCAGCGCACCTTTCTGGTAATCGGCACCCTCCTTGCGCAGACGGTCTTCCAGGTACCACTTGGCTTTCCAGCCGAAGGTGTTCAGGCGCTCCTCGGTGTTGGACAGGCCGGTCATCTTGTACCCCTTGAACGGCCACGAGCCATCGGGCTTCTTTGCTGCCAGGGCAGCGGCAGGCGCGTGGCACAGGAGTGCCAGCGGCTTCCCTGATTCCAGCCTATGAGCGAGCAGCGCACCGGAAACCTCGTCGTAAGCGAGGTCTTCCATCGGGCCGTGACCGCCGGGGTAGAACACCAGGTCATAGTCGTCGGGATTCACCGTGTCCAGCGTGCTGGGATGATCGAGTTGCGGTTTGATGGACAGGAGATAATCCGCGATTTCGTTGCGCTTGTTCAGGGTGCCCGCCGTCCAGTTCATGCTCAGGCGGTCGAGCGTGGGGGCCTGACCGCCCGGTGTGGCAAGGGTGATGTCCCAGCCCGCTTCGCTGAAGAGCTTGTGCGGCATGGCGAGTTCTTCGCCCCAGTAGCCGGAAGGGTGCCGGGTGCCGTCTTTCAGGGTCCAGTAGTCGGCGGCGGTGACGACGAACAGGACCCGCTTCGGGACGTCTGGCTGGGGAGCAGAGGAGGACGACATGCCCCGAATGTAGTCGGCGCTAGCATTGTTGTCAATGTCTACTTTGCGCTAGACTGCCTTCATGAACGAACCCCCAACCGACCTCGACCTCGTTTCAGAGCCGGAGCGTCCCTACCACCACGGCAACCTGCGGGCTGAACTCCTCAAACGCGCCTGGGACAGCATCGAACTTGAAGGAGCGGAAGGACTGTCGCTGCGTGCCCTGGCGCGGGAGCTGGGCGTCAGTCACGGCGCGTCCGCGCGGCACTTCAAGGACAAACAGGCGCTGCTGGACGCGCTCGCCACCCTGGGCTACGAGCGCCTGAATCGGGCGCTGTCCGGGCTTTCCAGTTCAGCCGGACCCTTCGAGACGCGGTTCAAGGCCGCTGCCCTCGCCTACGTCAAGTTTGCCGTCAGCCATCCCAGGCTGCTGCGCCTGATGCATGCCGCCAAGCTTCATCCGGAGGCGAGCGCCACTCTGCACGAACTCAGTTGCGCCACCCTGCGAACCCTGACCGACGCCATTGCCACCGCGCAACACGGCGGCGAAGCGCGGGGGGGGGACGCCCGGCACCTCGCCCTGGTGGCCTTCGCCAACTTCCACGGGATCGCCACCCTCGCCACCGACGACCTGCTCCAGGGCATGGCCTGGCAGGACGCCGCCGCCCTGTCCATCGGGTTCACCTGGCAGGGCCTCGCCCCCGCTCGTCAGGAGCAACCATGAAAGCCGCCTATATCGACCGCTACGGGCCAAACGACGTGGTGAACGTCGGGTTTCTGCCCCAGCCGCAACCCGGCCCGCATGACCTGCTGGTGCGGGTGCGGGCCGCCAGCGTCAACCCCATCGACCTCGCCATTCGCAGTGGTCGTCTGCGCCCCATCCTGCCCTACAAACTCCCCCTGATCCTGGGCAGTGACCTGGCCGGTGAAGTGGTCGCCGTCGGTTCCGCCGTTACCCGCTTTGCCGTCGGGGACGAGGTCTTCGCCCGCCTCGACAAAGACCGGATCGGGGCCTTTGCCGAGTATGCCCTGGTCGGTGAAAAGGAGGCTGCTCACAAGCCCGCACGACTGACGCACGTCGAGGCCGCGAGTATTCCGCTGGTCGGCCTGACCGCCTGGCAGGCCCTCACGGAACTGGGACACGTGAGTCGGGGTCAAAAGGTTCTGATTCAGGCCGGGTCGGGCGGCGTGGGCAGCGTCGCCATTCAGTTGGCCCATTCTCTGGGGGCCGAGGTCGCCACCACCGTCTCAGCCCGGAATGAGGCGCTCGTCCGCGAACTGGGGGCACGGACGGTCATTGACTACCGCACGCAGCAGTTCGCTGACCTCCTCTCCGACCTTGATTTCGTGCTGGATACCCAGGGCGGAGAAGTGCTGGCTCGCTCTTTCAAGGTCTTACGCCGGGGCGGAACGCTCGTCACCATCAACGGCGCGCCGACGCCAGAGGCCGTGCGTGACCGCAAGATCACGTGGCCGGTTCGATTGACGCTCGCGGCGGTGCATTTCAAGGACTACAGACTTGCCCGGCGTTACCACGTCAACTTCGCTTACCTGTTTATGCGCCCCGACGGGAAACAACTGGAGGTGTTGGGCGGACTCCTTCAGGACGACACCCTTCGCCCCGTGATTGACCGCGTGTTTTCTCTGGATGAGGTGCGCGAGGCGCTCGCCTACAGCGAGACCGGGCGGGCGACAGGAAAGGTGGTCATCGAAGTGCCGTAGCTGGTGACGTTTTTTCTGATGCAAGAACTCTCGCCCTAGGGCGGGGCGCAGAAAGGTTGCCGTTTTTTGGCAACCTCTCCGAGCAAAGCGAGAAGCGCAAAAAGGGCGGCGCGGAGTGGAGTGGATGCCTGAGACATGCGGCAACGCAACGGAGCGCCGCCCTAGCGGGTGCGCGTGACCTTGCTCAGCAGGGGAGGCGCGTCGGGATTCAGGCCCTTGTGCAGGGCCAGGTGCCCGGCGAACAGGTAGAAGGCGAGCGCGCTGGGCACGGGGTCCGTCAGAGGGTGGCCCGTCTGCGGGGTGGTCAGGGTGCTGCCGGCGGCGGGGCCGAGGGTCCGCAGGTCCGCGTCACTCCTGCCCAGGTCGGCGTAGGCCTGGGCCGTGGCCGCCGCCGCCGCATCGGCCGAGGTGAAGCCCAGCAGCGGCACGCCCTCGGCCAGCAGCCGCCTGGGGCCGTGGCTGAACTCGGCGGCGCTGTACGCCTCGGCATGGATGCCGCACGTCTCCTTGAGTTTGAGGGCCGCCTCCTGCGCCACGCCGAAGTGCAGGCCCCGCGCCAGCACCAGCAGGTTGTCCGCGAAACGGTAGCGTTCCGCCAGGGTGCGGGCCTGGTCTTCCAGCGTCAGCGTGTGCTCCAGGGCTTCCGGCAGGGTCTCCAGGGTCCGCTTCAGGCCTTCCTCCCCGGTCAGCTCCGCGATCACGGGCAGCAGCGCGGTCAGGCTGGCGAGGTAACTCTTCGTCGCGGCGACGGCCCGCTCCTCGCCGCAGCGCAGCGGCAACACGAACTCGGCCTCACGCGCGAGGTCGCTGCCTTCCACGTTGACCAGGGCCACGGTCGTCGCGCCGGCCTCGCGGGCCATCAGCACCGTCTCCACCACGTCGGGACTCGTGCCCGACTGCGACACGGCGATCATCAGCGCCCCCCGCAGGTCCAGCCGCGCCCCGTACAGGGTATGGACGCTCGGCCCCAGGCTGGCGACGGGAAGCGAGAGCTGGGTTTCCAGGGCGTATTTCAGGACGGTGCAGGCGTGGTCGCTGCTGCCCCGCGCGACCGTGACGGCGTAGGGGGGGCGGCGCTCATGCAGCGCGGCGGCCAGCGCCCGCACGACGGTGGTGTTCCCGGCAAGCTGGCGGCGGACGACCTGCGGGGCCTCGCGCGCTTCCTGCAACATCAGGGGGTCGGGGTGGGTCATGGCTGTTCCTCCAGCATAGGCTGTCCCGCCACATCCGCCTGCACGACGGTCGGTCAGGGTTTGAGGACGGTGGGGCCTTACGGCATCCGGGGCCACGGTTGCGGATTCAGCCGCGCAGGGCCTCCGCGAACCAGCGGGTCACCACGTCCGGGCGGGTGATGGCCGAGCCGACGACCACGAAGCTGGCTCCCCGTTCCAGCGCCTGTGCGGCCTCGGCGGGGGTGTTCAGGCGGCCCTCTGCCACGAACGGCAGGCCCGCCGCGCACAGTTCGTCCATCAGCGCCCAGTCCGGCGTCTCCAGTTGGCGGCTGTAGGGTGTGTAGCCGCTCATCGTCGTGCCCACGATGTCCGCGCCTGCCTCCAGCGCCGATTCCGCTTCCTCCAGCGTGCTGATGTCGGCCATCACCCGCGCACCCGTGGCGTGAACGGCGGCGAACATCTCCGCCAGCGGCTCCGGGCGGGGCCGCTGGGTGGCGTCGAGCGCGACAATCTCGGCCCCCAGCTCCGCCAGCCGCACGGCCTCCGCTGCGGTGGGCGTGATGTAGACCTCGGTATCGTCGCGGTCGGTCTTGGTCAGGCCGATGATGGGCAGGCCCGTCACCGCGCGCACCGCCTGCACGTCCCCGAAGCCCTGGACCCGCAGGCCCGCCGCGCCCCCCTGTTCGGCGGCCAGGGCCAGGCGGCTGATGATGTAAGGGTCACGCAGGGGGCTGCCTGGGTTCGCCTGGCAGGACACGATCAGGCCGCCGCGCAGCCGTTCCAGCACATCCTGGCCGGACAGGGGGCGCTCAGGCATGGGTGCGCGTCCCCCCGGCGGCCAGGTCGCCGCAGGACTCGTTCAGCCGGGTGAAGCCCGCCGAGGGGGTGAGGGGATTCAAGGCCCGCAGGGCGGCGCGGGGGAGACGGAGCAGGAAACGCTGGGACATGGGACTCTCCTTGTCAGGGGGTGGGGGGCGGAAGCTGGAAGTGGGCGTGCAGCGCCTCCATGATGCGCTGGCGGTTCCTGACCCGCAGGGCCTGGAGAACGGCGAGGTGGTCTTGCGCGGTCTGTTCCGGGTTCCAGTGGACGGCTGCCCCAGAACCGCCTCTGCTCCACAGGGGGAGCAACACGAGCCGCACAAAATCGTACGGTAAGGCAGGAGCGCCGAGCTGGCGGGACTCCCGCCGGGCTGGGCTATGCTCCCGGGTGAGCGCGGAGGAGGACCTGAAACTGCCGACAGGCCGCTGAGAAGTGGGGCCGCGTGTGGCCCAGGGGGTCGGCGCTCGCAGCCCCCGCTCTGTCCGGGGCCTGACAGGTCCGTCCGGTGCCCGGCGTATGGAGGAGGTCGGGGAGGCCTGGGCCGGAAACCTGATATTTCCGCGGGGTGGAAGCAGGAACGTCGGCACCCCACCTGCTCGATTCGTGAGGGCGAATCGGGGCGTTCGGTGTAAGGTGCTCTCCCTCGGCCACCAACTGAAGTTTCCTTTCCGGGAGGCACCTGCACGCATGCTGATCTTCGAGACCCTGCTGGGGCTGCTGTTTGGAGCAACCGTCCTGTCCGTCCTCGCCCGGCGGCTGAACATCCCCTATCCCACCCTCCTCGCCGTTGGTGGGGCGGTTGTCGCCTTTCTCCCGGGGGTTCCCCGCTTCGACCTGCCCCCCGAGCTGATCCTGGCGGTGTTCGTCGCGCCCGTCTTGCTGGACGCGGCCTACGACACCTCGTTGCGCGACCTGCGGGACAACTGGCAGGCCGTCTTGTCGCTCGTCGTGGTCGCCATTGGTCTGACCACCGTTGCCGTGGCCTTCACCGCCCGGCTGCTGTTCCCCGAGTTTCCCTGGGCGGCGGCTCTCGCCCTGGGGGCCTTGCTCGCACCCCCAGACGCCGTGGCGGCGTTGGCGGTGTTGCGGCAGGTCAACCCGCCCTACCGCCTGCGCAAGATTCTGGAGGGCGAGAGCCTGCTCAACGACGCCTCCGCCCTGCTGATCTACACCCTGGCCGTCGGGGCCGTGACGACCGGGAGTTTCAACGCCGCGGGGGTCCTGCCCGCCTTCCTCCTCACCGTCTTCGGCAGTGCCGCGGTCGGCTGGCTCCTGGCGTGGCCGATTGGCCTGCTGGTCGAGACCATCGACGACGCGCCCACCTCGGTCATCTTCCAGTTCGTGCTCACCTTTGCCGTCTGGCTCCTGGCCGAGCGGCTGGGCCTCTCCGCCGTCGTCACCGTGGTCGTCTTCGGGTTGACCGCAGGCCGGCGATCCGTCTTGTCGGCGCGGCTGCGGGTGCCGACCTTTGCTGTCTGGGACGCGGTGACCTTCGTCCTGAACGTCCTGGCGTTCACGCTGATCGGCCTGCAACTGGGGCCGATCCTCGAAGCCCTGAACGGGGCGGAACTCCTGCGTGCGCTGGGTGCGGCGTTCGTCATCCTGGCCGTGGTGATCGTCGTGCGCCTGGTGTGGGCGCTGGCGTACGCCCTGGTGCAGGGGAGGAACCATGCGCCTGGTCCGGGTTCGGCGTCCTCCTCCACGTCCCTGCCCCTGGCGAAAAGCGGGTTGGTGATCGGCTGGTCGGGGATGCGGGGGATCGTGACGCTGGCGACTGCCCTCGCGCTCCCGGAGGGCTTTCCGGGGCGCGACTTCATCCAGCTCACCGCCTTCGTCGTGGTGCTGGGCACCCTGGTGATCCAGGGGCTGACGCTGCGCCCGCTGCTGCTGCTCCTGCGCCTGCCCCGGGACACGACGGTGGAGACGGAGACCAGCCTGGCACGGGGTGCGGCGCTGAAGGCAGCCCTGAAGGCACTGGAGGGGGACGACTCGGAAGCCGCCGCGCGTCTCCGGCTGGAATACCAGGCGGACCTGGGCCGGGTCCGCAGCGGCGGGGACCCGCACGACACGCCGGACAACGTGCTGCGGCAACGGGTGGTGGAAGCGTCCCGCCGGGCACTCGCGGAGTTACGCCGCACGGGCAAGATCGGGGACGACGCCTATCACCTCGTCGAGGAGGAACTGGATTGGCTGGAACTGAGCGCCCGGCCAGCGTCCACGCCCGCCTGACAGATAGGCCAGGAACAGGGGGGTGAGGACGCCTACGGATTCCGGATAATCCGTTCCAGCCCCTCTGCTGCACAGCTCTACCAGTCCGGTCGGGTTCACCAGTGACTGCATCACTGATGAACTGGAATCCCTAGGGCGGCGCTCCGTTACGTTGCCGCGTGTCCTGGGCAGCAACTCCACTTCACGCCGCCCTTATCACGGTTTCTCACTTCGTTCGGCCCAGAAAGGTTGTCGAACCTTTCTGGGCACCGCCCTAGCCTCCAGCCCAGCGTCGGATGGGCAGGCGTCTCCAGTTCTTCATGCCGGGCCGCAGCAAGCTCGACCCCCTCCCGGTTATGAGTCTCGTCCCCCAGTCATACGACTTCCGGTGGAGCAGTGATGCCATCCCTGCGAAACCCGACGGGAAGGAGAAGGGACGGATTGCAGAACGGCTGGGGCCGGAATTCGTGTCATACGGATTCCGTCCAATTCCTGAACAGTCGGGAGGGCACCGCCTGTTCATCCATCTCCCGAAATCCGCCCTTGTTCCTTCTCCCTCTGGTCGGATTTCCGGGTGTTTTCAACACCCTTCAATCGGAATCAGTATCAGGTCCTGGGCAGGGAGGCGGCGTTGTACCGCTGCGGGCCGCGCCCGTCTTTCCAGTCCACCTCGACCCACAGGGCCGTCGCCTGCCGCACCAGGGCACGCTGCTGGTCGGTTGGAGCATCGAAGATCAGGATGGACGTGCCCATCCCGGGCACCAGTTGCCGGATCATGCCCGTTCGCGGCTGCCAGCGCCACACCTCCCGCCCGAAGCTGTCCCGCAGCACCAGCCAGGCCCGCCAGGTTCCCACCTCCCTGAAGGCCCCGATGGGTGCCATCAGCATCACGCTGATCGGAGCGGGTGGGGCCTGCCCGGAACTCAGCCCTGCCTCGAATTCCCGGGCAGCCCTGATAAGCGCGGGGTATTTCGGATCGCTGTAGGCACACGCTCCCCGCAAGACCTCGGCGGGTGGCGTGAACCACACCTGCCGCTGACCGACCCGCTGCCGCACGGCACGCAGTTCGGCTGCGGTCGGAGGTGGCTCCGGCGTGCGGCAGATTTGAAGACGTTCGGCCTGGGTGGGATACAGCAGGTGTTCCGGGGAGGGTGCCGGGGCAGCGCCCAGACCACCCGCCAGCACGAGCGGGAGGAGCCACATGGGGGCAGTCTGACGGCCCCCGCCCAGGTCGATATGAGAAAGACTTCAGGCGCAGCGCGGGCGACTCTGGACGAGGCTGGGGCGCGGATGTCCTCCAGGGCAGCGGCCGCTCCGGCACGGTCAGCTCTCCGCGGGTTCCTCCTCCGGCCGGGGCGCGAGCTGTCCGATGCCCAGCAGCAGCAGGCCCAGGAGGGCAGTCGCCGCTCCCCGGAACAGGCCGCCGAGGTCGTCCAGATCGACAAACACGAGCTTCAGCGCGCCGAGGCCGAACGTGGCCAGCGCCACCCACCAGCGCAGGGGGTGGCCCAGCTGCCGCGCCTGCACCAGCAGCGCGACCGAGGCGGCCAGCAGCACCACGGTCGAGGTCAGGGTGAAGGTGAGTGGCCCCTCCCCCCGGACCAGCAGCTCGGCGGTGCGCCCGCCCAGGGCGAGCAGGACGAGGGCCAGGCCCGGCCACAGCCCATCCTGGAGGAGGGGCGGCGCGACGAGCGAGGCGGCCCGCGCCGTATCGCCCCGGGGGTCCGGACGGCGCGCCAGCCACCGCAGCCCGGCCAGCGTTACGAGCAGCCACAGCGCCGCGCCCGTCCCCAGCGCGCCCAGCAGCAGCCAGAGGCCTGCGCCCGGGTCGCGCGGCCCCGTCAGCATCGAGGCCACGCTGACCAGCACGGCCAGGGCCAGCAGCGGCCAGGCACGCCAGAACCAGCGGCTCTCCCCCGGCAGCAGCGCCACCCCCACCGTCAGCAGCGCCAGGAGCAGGGCGGCCCGTTCCTCCCCATCACCCTCCTGGGTCCAGACGAGCAGGCCCAGCGCGGCGGTTGCGACGCCGGCCCCTTCCAACCCCCCGCGCCACCGGGGAGGCAGCAGCGGGCGGTGCACCGCCGCGAGCGCATACAGCAGCCCGCCGGACAGCAGGCCGTGGGCCGCCACCTGCCACGCACTCCCGGCGTGTGCCAGGCCCAGCGGAACGAGCAAAGCCCCGGCGGCGAGCGCACCCCAAACCAGGGTGCGAGCGAAGCGTTCCTGCCCCCACCGTTCCAGCCCCAGCGTCAGGGCCGAGAGGACCACCACCACCCCCGCAGCCGCCAGGAAGCGTGGCCCCGCGTCCAGCTCGCCCAGCACCCCCGACGGCGCGGAGACGGCACGCAGCAGGACGGCCGCGGCCACCCCCGTCACGGCCGCTCCGGCCCGGCCAGCGAGGGCCAGACCGCTGCCCAGCGCCAGCCCCGCCACCACCAGTGAGGACGGCCACGGGTGCAGGAGATGGTCAGCGAGCAGCATGCCCAGCGCCGCCGCCCCCACCCACCGCCACACCCGCGAGCGCAGCCAGGACCCCAGCAGTGCCACCCCCGACGCCAGCCCCAGCAGCCGGGTCGAGGGCCGCCAGCCTTCCATTCCCAGCGCCAGCGCTCCCCCCAGCGTGCCGACCCCGACCCCCAGCACGGCGTCCCGCAGCAGGGCCGTCCCTGGACGCCGCCGCTCCCCCAGGCGGTGCAGCCAGAGG
Source organism: Deinococcus carri (assembly GCF_039545055.1). Classification (NCBI taxonomy): domain Bacteria; kingdom Thermotogati; phylum Deinococcota; class Deinococci; order Deinococcales; family Deinococcaceae; genus Deinococcus; species Deinococcus carri. The sequence goes on along the minus strand of NZ_BAABRP010000020.1, from coordinate 30,642 downwards.
GCCAGCCCCGTGCAGACCGCGCCGACCAGCAGCAGTGCCGTGGTGGGAAGGCCCCCGGGAAGCCCCCGTCCCTCCTCCAGCGGTTGCAGGAGCGGAGCGGCCCCGGCGAGGCCCGCCAGCAGGACCCCGGCGGCGGCCAGCGGGGGCCGGAGAGAGGCCTCCTTTCCCGCCGTTCCCGGCCGCAGCCCCACGGCCAGCGCGGCCCCGACGGCCCCCAGCAGCAGGAGCGCCCACAGCAGCGGATGCCCGGGCTGGTCGTGGACCCGCGTGGTGACGATCAGGCCCAGCAGACCGGCGGCGGGCAGTGGGGCGAGCAGGGCGCTGCCCGCCGGATTCAGGCGGCGCTCGGCGAGGACCGTACCGGCCGCGACCCCCAGCAGGGCCAGCCCGGGCAGGGTGGGGTCGCCCAGGTTGTCGGCCAGGAGCCACGTGGACAGGCTGGCCCCGCTCAGGGCGGTGGCGGTTCCCAGCAGCCGCCCCTGCACGGTGCCGTGGACGCCGACCGCGAGGCTCAGGACCAGGATCGCCGCGAGAACGGTGCCCGCCGGGGCCACCCCCGCCCCCACCAGCGCACCGAGACACAGGGCGAGGATGCCGTAGCCCAGCCCCCGCAGAGCCTCCCCGATCACCGGTGCCGTCCGCCCGGCGGCCGCGTACAGCGAGGCGGCCAGCAGCGCCGCCAGCCCCAGCAGCACCTCGCGGGTGAGGAGGCCGCTGCGGGCCAGCGCCGCGAGGAACCAGGCCGCCCCCACCAGCGTGACCGCCGCCCCCAGGACGGCGAACACCGTGCGGGAGGACAGGGGCGCGCGGGCTGGGGGCCGGCTGACCTCCTGGTCCTCCGGCCAGGGACTTCCCGCGGGCGTGGGCAGTGCGGCGGGAGGTTCCGGCGTGGGGCCTCTCTCCTCCGCCGGTCCGGGCCGGGCCACGGGCGCGTCCTCCGCCTCCGGTGTCGCCTGCGCGCTGGCCCGCGCTCCTGCCTGCCGTTCGAGGGCTGCGAGCCGCTCACGCAGCCCCTGCATCTCCCGCGTGAGGGACCCCAGACGCGCCAGCAGAACGAGGCCCAGGACCAGGAGCGCCAGCAGCAGGAGGGTCACGGAAGACAGCGTACCTGTCGCCGGGTTGCTCCTCCATAGCGGCTCCAGGCTCTGACGCTTCCCAAAGGGGCAGAACTCGCCACTGCCGCCGAATTGACAGGCGGAATGGGCATCCCTGGAGAGGAGCGCGGGGTTGTCCGGTTGTCCCTCGGAGCCTAAGACGCGATGACACCGATGGAAGAGAGCGCTGCGTGTGGCATACCCCTGGCCCCCAGTGTGCTGGGCAAAACGCTGAGCTGTGCGAACGTCGCCGCCTGGGGTCGCGGTGGGGCGTGTGCCTTCTGAGGTCGGTGGAGGCTCTTTCCTGAGAGGTGCCCAAAGGCCCGGAGTTCAGCCTGACATCGGAAAAGGCCCTTCACATGCCCTAGCATGGCCCCATGCAGATGCGCGTCCTGGGTCACTCCGGCTTGCCGGTTTCCGCTGTCGGTCTCGGGTGCAACAACTTCGGGGGTCGCCTGGACCAGGCCGCCACCACTGCCGTCGTCCGGCGGGCGCTGGACCGGGGCATCACCTTCTTCGACACCGCCGACATCTACGGCAACCGGGGCGGTTCGGAAACCCTGCTGGGCAAGGCCCTCGGGGCGGAGCGGCCGCGGATTGTTCTTGCCAGCAAGTTCGGGCTGCCGATGGACGAAAGCGGCCAGCTTCAGGGGGCCAGGCCCGCCTATGTCCGGCAGGCGCTGGAAGCGAGCCTGCGTCGGCTGGGCACCGACTACCTGGACCTGTACCAGCTCCACCGCCCGGACCCCCAGACCCCCATCGAGGACACCCTGGGCGCGCTGGACGAGCTGGTCAAAGAAGGCCTGGTGCGTTTCGTGGGCGTGTCGAATATGGATGCGGCGGGTGTGCGGGCCGCGGACGAGGCAGCCCGGCGGCTGAACCTGACGCGGCTCACCTCCTGCCAGGACGAGTACAGCCTGCTGGTCCGGGACATCGAGGGGGAGCTGGTTCCCACCCTGCGTGAGCTGAATCTGGGCCTGCTGCCGTACTTCCCCCTGGCGAGCGGCCTGCTGAGCGGGAAGTACCACGCCGGGCAGCCACTGCCGGAGGGCGCGCGCATCACCGGCTCGGAGGGGGCGCAGAACCGGTACCTGACCGAGCGCAACTGGCGGGTGGTGGAGGAACTGCGGCAGTTCGCCCAGGGGAGGGGGCGCACCCTGCTGGAACTCGCGTTCAGTTGGCTGCTGTCGCACGACGTGACCAGCAGTGTGATTGCCGGGGCCACCCGACCCGAGCAGATTGATCAGAACGTAGCGGCAGCAGACTGGGCACTGACAGCAGAGGACCTCGCGGAGGTCAACCGCATCACCTCCGCCTGAACCAGGGGCCAGGCGACATCTTTTCTGGCCTGCCAGAGCAGGCGGTGTCGCCCGGCTGGATTATGTGGTGTGAGCGTCCCCTGTTGTCACCGCCAAGCGCCTGGAACCCCCCCTGACCGGGAGAGGGCGGGGCCTTCAGGAAGGCCGGGTCACGGCAGGCCCAGCACCGTGAAGCTCGTCCCGGCTTGCCGCCCCACGCCGAGCAGCAGAGCCTTCCCATCGGGGCGGAAGGTGAGCGCCACATTCTCCAATTCCAGGGCAACGGGTGGAACCGGCCAGAGGGTCTGCTTTCCTGTCGTCACGTTCCCGATAAACAGTGCCGGGCGGCCCTCTTCGAGGTAGGCCACCTGCCCCCCATCCGGTGAGACGGCCAGCGAGCGCACCCGCCCCGCCGTGGGCCAGCTCCGCACCTTCTTGCCCGTCTGGGGGTCGTACACCTCGACGGCCAGTGGCCTGACGGCATAGTCGGGGGCGCTGATTTCCTGGGCGGCCACCGCGAGGATGTGACAGTCCGGCGTGGTGACGGCCATGCGGTGCCCTTCGGGCAGGGTCAGGCCGAACTGAACCTTCTCCAGGCTTTTCAGGCTCCACAACGAAGCCCGGACGCCGATTCCGTGGTTCCCAAAGACGGCGGTGCGTTCGCAGACCGCGTCCCCCCGCGGCGTCACGTCGGCGGCCTCGCTGCCCGACTTGCGGTAGGTGCGGCCCGGCAGACTCCCCAGGAACACCTCACCCTGACGGGCCAGCACCTTTGCCAGCGGCACCACCCGCCCGCTCAGCACCAGTTCCCGGTCACCCGCGGTAAAGCCCGCGATGTTGTTGACGCCGGTGACCGTCGGCCCGACGGGCTTCCCACTGCGAACGTCCCAGAAGCGCACCTGACTGCTGTTGCCGTCCCCGCTCACGAGGAGGGTGCCTGCCCGGTCGAAGCGCAGGCTGGCGACGGACTGCGGGTGCGCCGCCGCACTCCAGCGCACCTTGCCTGTACGGGCATCCACCAGATGAATCTGGCCGTTTTCACCGGAGCCCGCCAGTAATTTGCCGTCCGCGCTGTAGGTCGCCAGGGTCAGGCGCGCCTGCGGGAGCAGGTAGGCGGCCACCTGCTTCCCGGCGGGGGTCAGGGCCAGGGCACCCAGGCTGCTGGCGCTGATGACGTTCCCTCCCAGCCAGGCCACGTCCCGCACGCCGATGTAGGTATTGAGCTTCTGCGGTGGGGGAAGGCGTTTCCACGCCCCCAGGTCCCAGATGCGCGGGCTGCTGGTGCCATCCGCCAGCAGCCTGCGGCCATCCGCACTGAAGGCCAGCTTCCCGGTCCAGTCGGCGTAGGTGGGCAGGGAACGGCCCTGCCCGGTGCCTAGGTCGTACACCGTGACCGACTGGTTGTAGGCCTTGGGAAAGCTCATCCCCCAGCCCACCGCCAGCCGCTTTCCCGCCGGGTCGAACGCGAGGGCGCTCGCGGCGGCGGGCGTCAGCGGTTCGTCCATGAAGGTGGTGTCCTCGCCCGGCAGGCGCGTCAGGGTGGGGAGGGCGTCCAGGGAAGGCAGGGCGTAGCGCAGGACCTTCTCCCCCTGCAAGACCGCGAGCTGCCGCCCGTCCCGGCCCAGGGCCAGGGCCGTGAACGGGAGCGGGGCCGCTGAGGGTGGCAGAGCCAGCTTCCGCCACTGGCCCGGCTGTCCGACCAGCACCACGTCGCCGCAGCGCACCGCGAAGGTGTCGGCGGCGAAGGCGAGCTGGGGTGGCCCGGGCAGCCTGCCGGGGGCGGGGCAGAGGTCGCGGGCCAGGACCGACACCTGACGGTCATGCACCCGCAGCAGGGTGCCGCTCCGGTCCAGGGCGAGGAAGTCCTGGCCCGCCGGAATCAGGCTGGTGAGGCTGCTCCCCGTCGGCAGCAGCAGGGCGAGGCGCTCGCCCCCCGGACGGAACAGGCCGAGCTGGGCTGCGGAGGTCACGGCGACCGTCTGCCCGTCATCACTCACAGCCACAAGGTCGGCGGGGCCACCAGGGACGTTGCCCTGCGCCTGCACCCTGACGGCTTCTCCACCGGAGGCGGTGAGCAGGGCCAGCGAGAGGAGGAGGCGTTTCATGCGGTCACCGGCTGGGGCGAAGGGCAAGTGGGCATGGTGGGAGGGTAGAGGAAGAGGCACGGTGACACGTCCGCCTTTTGGTTCAGCCCGGGAGCGGGCTTTTCCGGTGGCGCTTCTCACTTCACCTCCAGCCCAGTCGCCGGGGCGCTCAACCATTCGGTCCGGCCATCTTTGCGGGTCACGCGCAGCCCCGCCCGCACCTGATACCGGCCAGCGGGCGCGAGTTGTCCGTCACTCAGGCGGCCATTCCAGTAACTGCTCAGCCCCAGGTGCAGCGTGTCACCGCGCGGGCAGACTTCCTGACCTCCCCGCATGCCGGAGCCGCACGTCGTGCTGCCGTAGCCGGAAGCTGTGTCAAAGGGCCTGAGTGGGAGGGCCGCCTGCCCCTCCCGCCCAGGACAGTGTTTTACGACCTGGCCTTGCCCCTGGCCTGGGACCGTATCGCTTCGTTCATCCTGTTTACTGCTTCACGTTGGGTTTGTCGGGCAGGGCCGCGCCGCGCTCGGCGTAGTAGACCAGCCAGCTCGTCATGTGGATGCTGGCGTCACGCTCGGCCCCCGCCTCCAGCTTCGAGACATGGTCCACGCCGTCCACCAGCGCCTGGTAGGTCAGGGTATGGGGGCCAGCGCCTGTCGCGGCGGCGCTGAGGTCGGCGTTCCAGAGCTTGACCCCCTGGCCGGGGCACCAGTTGTTGCGCCCGTAGACCCAGGTGCCGGACTGGTTGGGCACCACGCCGCCTCCCACCTGCTCGAAGCAGCCCAGGGCCGTGCCCGCCACCGGGTTACTCAGCGTGAAGTCGCGGCCACCCACCGTCACGTGGTGGACCGTGTCGCAGAACTCGGCGCAGCTCTTGCTGTCGTTGAAGCCGTGCCCGGTCACCAGCGTCGAGAACTCCACCTTCTTCGCCCAGGCCGGGCGCTCGAAGGTCACCGGGGCCTGACGGGTGTTGTAGGCTCCGTCGCCCATCGCACCACCGAACTTGAGGGGCACAGCCCAGACTGGGATCAGGCTGCTTCCCCTGTTCTGGAACCGCAGGTTCATGGTGACCTTGTAGGGCTGCACCGACCAGTAGGCCAGGCGCACCTTGCCGTTCACGGCCTTTTCCCGCAGCACGGCGAGCAGCGGACTCATGTCGGTGACCCAGCGCCCGCTGTTCCAGTAGGGCGTGATGTCGCGGGCGATTTCCTGGTTGCATTTGGTCAGGTCAAGCGGGTCGCAGATGTAGAGATTGGTCTCGTAGTCCCAGGGCGGGCAGCCCGATTTGCGTTCCGAGGTGCAGGTCAGGGCACGGTCCAGCTCCAGCGTGTCGAACTGCGCGAAGTTGGCCGGGAGGGTCACGTCGGCGTAGATCATCTCCTTGCGCCAGCCGGGATCCTTGGCGATTTCGCCCCTGAAGACCGGCGTGACGGTGACCTTGCCGCTCTTTTCCTCGTTTTGCAGGCGGGTTTTCAGGGCCGTTTCCCAGCTCAGGTACTCGCCCTCCTTGCGAACCGATGCGAAGGGGTCCACCGGCTTTTCCCCTTCCTCTTCCAGGGAGGCGTTGAACACGTAGGGAATCGGGCCGGTGTCGGTGGCGTTGCCGTCGGGCGAGATGCGCAGGACGCCCGGGGCGACATGCAGGTTGGTCAGCGTCACCTGGGCAGACTTGCCCCCTTCCAGGGCCTTGACGAGCTGCGTCCCCTCCGTCTTGGGCAGCATGGCGAGGACGGCCGCCTTGCAGGTGTCGTTGCAGTCGCCGCGAATCACACCGATGGGGCTGTCGTTGTTGACCAGCAGCACCGCCGCCGCGCCGCGCTTGGTGGCGGCCTTGACCTTGTCGGTGAAGCCGCAGGTGCCACGCAGAATCACGGCAGCCTTGCCGCTGATGTCGCCCACCGGGGCCTTGTCGCCGCAGGCGTCGTTGCCGTACAGCACGGCTTCGAGCTGGGTGCTGCCCGTGAAGCTCTTGCCGATGCCCGAGTCGCCCAGGGCAGTGGCCTGGACGCTGCCACCGCTCCAGGTGGCCCTGACATCACGCAGGTCGTTGCCCCACCGGTCCAGCAGCTTCCCCAGTGCCGAGTCCGGGCCGGGAGGCGTACTCGCCACGACCACATTCACGCCGCTCACGCCGGCGGCCGCCGCGCGGAGTTCCCCGGCGCGGGCCTGAATATCGGCGTCGGTGGCCCCGCCAGGAAGAAGCAGGTACGTCACGTCGGCGGGGCTGCCCTGCAACTGGCTCAGGTCGCCCTGCCAGATGGCCGCACTCTCCGGCGTGCGGGCGTCCTTGCTCACCACAACCACGTTCTTGCCGCTGAGGTTGACTTTGCCCTGCGCGGTCTGCACGGTCAGTGCGTTGGGGTTGTCGGGCGCGTTGAAGAGACCACAGCCACTGAGCAGCAGGGCAGAGGTGACGGAAACAAGAGCCACGGCACGGTGCATATGACCTCCTGCGCGTTCTCCACGTGCGGGCAGAAACGCGGCGCTGTATTGAATCTGGAGGGCAACATAGTCCAAATGTGGTCAGGAATGCTATTCCTCCGACCCAAGAGCTGGAGTTCTTAACTTGTGATGAAGAGAGGGATGGTGAAGGACTCCTCCCCCTTCTTCGGGGAAGTCCGACTTTAAGAAGCCGTCGGCACCGTACGAATCGGCCCGGTGGTGCGGTTAGGTGGCTTGCGGTCCTGCTCAAGAATCGGCACCTGGAGACAGCATTGAAGCCTCAGGGAGCCACGGGCAAGGCAGGAGGGACGGCATCCCCGGCATCCCCTCTTTGTTGCAGAGGTGCGGCCCAACCTGCTTAATAGGTCATGCCGACACCGGATGCGGATGTGATCGTCGTGGGGGCGGGCCTGGCCGGACTGGTGGCCGCCGCCGAACTCGCGGATGCGGGCAGGCGCGTGCTGCTGCTCGACCAGGAAGGCGAGCAGAACCTGGGCGGGCAGGCGTACTGGTCCTTCGGGGGCCTGTTTTTTGTGGACTCGCCTGAGCAGCGCCGGCTCGGCATCCGCGATTCGCTGGAGCTGGCGCGGCGCGACTGGCTCACCACCGCCCGCTTCGACCGCCCCGAGGACCACTGGCCCCGGCGGTGGGCCGAGGCGTATCTGGACTTTGCCGCCGGGGAAAAGCGGGCGTGGCTGCACGGGCAGGGGATGCGCTGGTTTCCCGCGGTGGGCTGGGCCGAACGGGGCGGGGCGGGCGCGGGGCTGCCGGGCAACAGCGTGCCGCGCTTCCATGTCACCTGGGGCACCGGGCCGGGCGTTCTCGAACCCTTCGAACGCCGCGTCCGCGAACACGAGCGCAGCGGCCACATCCAGTTTCGCTTCCGCCACCGGGTGCGCGGCCTGAACGTCACGAACGGGGCCGTTCACGGCGTTCACGGGGACCTCCTCGAAGCGTCCGACGTGGCACGGGGTGAGGCCAGTTCGCGCGTCGTGGTGGGCGACTTCAGCCTGAACGCGGCGGCCGTCCTCGTCACCTCAGGCGGGATCGGGGGCAACCACGCGCTCGTCCGCCAGTACTGGCCCACCCCACGGCTGGGACCTGCGCCCGCCTTCATGCTGTCGGGCGTGCCGAAGTACGTGGACGGCCTGCTGCAACAGGCGGTGCGGAGCGCCGGGGCCAGCCTGATCAACCCCGACCGGATGTGGCACTACACCGAGGGCATCCGCAACTGGAATCCTATCTGGCCGAACCACGGCATCCGCATCCTCCCTGGCCCCAGCAGCCTGTGGCTCGACCCCACCGGGAAGCGTCTGCCCTTTCCCCACATCCCCGGTGGCAGCACGCTGGACACGCTGCGGCACATCACCACGCACGGCTACCCCTACACCTGGTTCCTGCTCAACCGCGCCGTCATCAAGAAGGAGTTCGCCCTCTCGGGCAGCGAGCAGAACCCCGACCTGACCGGCAAGAACCTGCTCCTCACCCTCAGGCGCGCGGGGAAAGATGTGCAGGCCCCGGTCCAGGCTTTCATGGACAACGGCGCGGATTTCGTGGTGCGGGACAACCTGCGCGACCTGGTAGCCGGCATGAACGAACTCACCGGCGAGAGCCTCGTGGACTACGCCACAGTGGAGCGCGAGGTGCGCGACCGTGACCTCCAGACCCGCAACGTCCCGGGCAAGGACCCGCAGCTCGCCATTGTCCGGGGCGCGCGGAACATCCTCAGCGAGCGGCTGATCCGGGTGGCGAAACCTGCCCCCCTCCTCGACCCGGCGGACGGTCCCCTGATAGCCGTGAAGCTCCATATCCTGACGCGCAAGTCGCTGGGCGGCCTGGAAACCGACTTGCAGGGGCGCGTGCTGGGCGAAGGCGGCCAGCCCATGCCCGGCCTGTACGCTGCGGGGGAGGTGGCGGGCTTCGGCGGGGGCGGCGTTCACGGCTACCGCGCCCTGGAAGGCACCTTCCTGGGGGGCTGCCTCTTCAGCGGTCGAACTGCCGGACGTGCCATCGCCTCCACAGTGAAGTGAGACCACTGGGGGGAGCGTGGTAGTGCTCGTTCAGCCGGACCCGTGCTTTTCGTCTGGGGCTGTCATCCGTTTACCCCTGGGAAATGCAGCGTGACGGTGAAGCCCGGCTGCGCCCACTCCGGCCGCAATTCTGCCCCCCAGCGCCGGGCGAGTGCGGCGACGACAGCCAGGCCCAGCCCGCTGCCGGCCAGGCCCTGCACCCCAGGCCCGCGCTCCAGGGGCCGCAGGAGCCGGGGCCAGTCCTCGCGGGCGGGTCCGGGGCCGTCATCTGCCACACTCAGCTCCCCGGGCCGCACCCGTAGCGTGACCTGCGGCCCGCCGTACTTCAGCGCGTTCTGGAGCAGATTCACCGTCGCCTGTCGGACGCCCTCCGGCTCGGCCTGCGCCCAGCCCTCCTCCACGTCCAGATGCAGGGTCTTGCCCGCGGCGCGGAACTCGGGCCGCAGGTCCTCGGCCACGGCCAGCACCGTCCCGGCGAGTTCCACCGGCTCCAGCGTGGGCGGGGCGTCCGTCCGGGCGAGGCTGAGCAGGCCCTCGCTGAGCGCCCGCAGCGCCCCGATACGCTCCTGAAGCTGGAGCAGTCCGGCCCGGTAGGCGTCCCCATCGCGGGGCCGGTCCAGCAGCAATTCCACCCGCCCGGCCAGGGTGGTGAGGGGGGTCCGCAGCTCGTGGGCGGCCATCCTAGCGAACTGCTTTTCCTGCTCGATGGTGCCTTCCAGGCTGCCCAGCATCGCGTTCACAGTAGTGGAGAGCCGGGTGAGTTCATCGCCGCCGGGCGCGACGGGCACCCGCTCCCGGTACGCCCCGCGCCGGGCGATGCTCGCGGCGGCCAGCGCCACCTGGTCGATGGGCTTCAGCGCCCGGTCTGCCAGCAGGTAACCGCCCAGACACGACAGCACGATCATCAGCAGGGCCGCGCCGACCAGCACGCGCGCCAGCGTCTCCAGCAGGCCGCTGAGCAGGTCGGTGGGCCGCATCACCCGCAGCCAGCCGCCCCCTTCGAGCGGCACGCTGTACACCCGCCAGTCCTCCACCGTCTGAAAGCCCGGCCGGGGCAGGCCCGGTGTCAGGTGTTCGTGCCCGCCCGCCTGCGCCGTCACCTGCCCCCGCGCGTTCAGCAACTCCAGCGCGAGTTCACTGCGGACGTTGAGGCCAGCGGCGAAGCGCAGTGCCCCGGCCTCGCGCTCGATGTTGCCCAGGGCCACCGCTGCCGTTTCCTCCAGCGTCGCGTCCAGCGAGCGGGTGAGCTGGGTGGAGGCCACCAGGTAGATCAGCACGGCCCCCAGCACGCTCGCCAGGATGAACACCAGCGCGTAGCCCAGCGTGAGTTTCAGGCGCAGGCTGGCGGGCGGGAGCTTCAAGGCCCCAACGTTCAAGGGACAGCCCCCAGGCGGTAGCCCACGCCGCGCACGGTCCCGATCAGGCCGTCTTCCGTCTTGCGGCGGATGGTGCTGACGTACACGTCGATCACCTTGGGTTCCACCCCCTCCTCGCCATCCCAGAGCCGCTCGATGATCTCGTCGCGGGTAAAGGTCCGGCCCGGATGGTGCGCCAGCAGTTCCAGCAAGGCGTATTCCTTGCGCGTCAGGTCACAGCGCGCGCCGCTGTGGTAGACCTCCCTCGCCGTGAGGTCCAGCATGAAGCCGCCGCTAAGGGGAAGAGTGTTATGCGCGTATCCCCCCGCGCGGCGCAGCAGGGCGCGCACGCGGGCACGCAGCTCCCTGAAGGCGAAGGGCTTGACGAGGTAGTCGTCCCCGCCCGCTTCCAGTCCGGTCACGCGGTCCTCCACGGTGCCGCGAGCAGTGAGATACAGCATGGGGGCCGTATTGCCCGCCGCCCGCAGTTGCTGACCCAGCCGGTAGCCCGCGTCCAGCCCCTCGGGCAGCATCACGTCCAGAATCAGGAGGTCGTGCGGGAACAGCCCCGCCAGCGCGAAGCCTTCCCCGGCACTGGCGGCGTGGTCCACCGCGTAGCCGTCCTCGCGCAGGCCGTCGCGCAGCAGTTCCGCGATGTGCGGGTCGTCCTCGACAATCAGCAGTCTCACGCGGAACCTCCTTCTGGGGGCAGGCCACGGTAGGGCCGCAGCACGCTGTAGACGCCCAGCACCCAGGCCAGCCCACTCAGCCAGCCCGCCAGGACATCGGTAGGGTAATGCACCCCCAGGTAAAGCCGCGAAAAGCCGACCGCCCCGCTGAAAAGGACCCCCAGCACCAGGACCAGCCAGCGCAGCGGCGTGCGCCAGGTCAGCAGGATCAGTGCCGTGACGAAGGCCGCGCTGTACATGCTGTGCCCGCTGGGAAAGCCGAAGTCGTTCTCCTGCACCAGCCGGGGCCACAACTCGGGCCGGGGCCGGTGAAAGATCAGCTTCATCACCAGGTCGAGAAGCGCCGCCCCCGCCACGCCCACCGCCCAGAAGAGGGCCAGCGAACGCCGTCTCAGCCACAGCCCCAGCAGGATCAGGGCGCTGACGGGGGCGATGACCGTCACGCCGCCGAGGGTGGTGAACAGCAGCGCCAGCCGGTCGAGAAACGGGGTCGCGTGGGCGTGCAGGGCCAGCAGAAAGGGAGCCTCGAAGGCGATGCGCTCCTGCTCCAGCACCTCTTCCGCGATAAAGCCGACGATCACGAGGGGCAGCAGAATGCCCAGAAACAGGCGCAGGAGGGCTGCCGGGTGGATGCGGCGGCGGTGAGACAGCAGGGTGCTCATGGCTCAGAGCTTGCCGCCGCAAGGTAAAAGGACGGTATACGCACAGAGGAGCGCCGGGGAGCGGAAGGCCCCGGCGCTCACGGTCACTGACTGACCGTCCTGGGTTTTGCCCTAGGGCGGGGCGCAGAAAGGTTGCCGCTTTTTGGCAACCTCTCCGAGCGAAGCGAGAAGCGCAAAAAGGGCGGCGCGGAGTGGACGCCTGAGACATGCGGCAACGCAACGGAGCGCCGCCCTATTCGTTGTCCTCCTGCCCGTTCTCGGTGTCGGCAGCCTCCTGGTGCAGCACCCGGCCATTCCCGGCGTCCACCTTCACCTCGGTCCTGCCCACCAGGGCCGCGTAGACCAGGTTGCCATCCTCGTCTTCGAGCTTGACGCTGCTGACGGTTCCGGGCACGGTGGCCTGGGCGGCTTGAGTGGCCTGCTGGGGCGTGATGCGGGCCAGGGTGCGGAGCTGCGCTTCTTCCTGGGCATCCGGCACTTCTGCGCCCTGCGGCTCGGGAGGCAATTGGATGCTGCTCCTGTAGGCTGGGGTCTGGTCGTCCTGCGTTTCCGCGTCATTGTCTCCTGTGTTCTGGCTCTGCGCCGTGCTGGTCTGTGCCGGAGCCGTCTGTGCTGGGTTGGTCTGGGCAAAGGCATAACCGGCCAGCGGAACGCCGACGGCGGCAGTGGTGGCGAGGGCAAGCAGGACGGTTCGGGTGTTCTTGGTCATCGGTCACTCTCCTTGGGTGGGGTGAAACCCTGTGCTTCACCTGCGGCCAGGATGCCTGCACCCGGTATAGGGACGGTATAAACTCCGTCCAGCACAGGTAAAGTGGGATTTAACCGGGCCGGGGCGGGAGGCGCAGCACCTGGGCAGTCTGCCTGCCCCACCCTGCAAACATGCCTGCCGCGCGACCTCCCCGCCCTCCTGATTGCTGCTGTGTCCGGGGGTGGGGAAGCCGGAGGCAGGGGCACCTGGGGCGCGGCTATACCAGCCGGTAAGGTGACGCCCTTAGACTCAGGCCATGTGCCGTCCCGCCCTGCTGCTGACCGCCGCCCTGAGTGTTGTGGGGGCTGCCCACGCGGCCACCAGCCTGCCTGCCCCTCTGCCGCCCGTCACGCCGCCCGGACAGGTGCAGCCGCTGGCACCCGGCACCCGCGCCGCCCCGGTTCTCCCCACCCTGCACCTCACCCCCGCCATTCCCGAGGTGAGGAAGGTGGAGGTGCTGGGCAACGGCTTTATCCAGGCAGCGCATGCCCTGGTCCTGGTTCCGTCACAGGAGGTCTCCCCGCAGCGTGCCCTGGTCCTGGCCGTCCAGAGCGTGCAGGGGGCCTACCGCGCCGACCCCACGCTCGCGGAGGTGGATGTCAGCGTGTACCGCGCGGAGACCTACCGGGGCTTCGGCGGGCCGCTCCCCGTGCTGACCCTCTCGGTGCCGCGTGCGCGCCTGAAGACCTTCCAGAGCGAGGTGGCCGCCGACACCTATGACCGCGTCTGGACCCCACAGAATATGGAACTGCCCGAACCGCCCGGCACGCCCGTGCAGGCGCTGGAGCGGCTGCCCGTCTTCGTGGGCACGCAGGCGGAACTGCTGAAGCAGCGGCTGGAGCAGAGTCTGGCCCAGGCGGGCGGCGGCGTGCGGGGCGGGCTGCTGTTCAAGGGGAACCCTGCACAGCGGCAGGTGGCGCTCACCTTCGACGACGTGCCGCACCCGCTGTACTTTCCGCTGGTGCTCGACCTGCTGCGGCGCGAGAACGCCCACGCGACCTTTTTCATCATCGGGCGCAACGCGCAGGCCTACCCCTACTTCATCCGCGATCTGGTGCAGGGCGGCCACGAACTCGGCAACCACACCTACCATCATGTCCGCCTGCCCCACCTGACCGACGCGCAGATTCGCGCCGAACTCCAGTCCACCAACGCCCTGCTGACCCGCCTGACCGGCCAGCCCGTGCGGTTCTTCCGCCCGCCCGGCGGCGAGTACAGCCAGCGCGTGCTGGATATCGCCCGCAGCCTGGGCCTGACCACCGTCTTCTGGACCGACGACCCCGGCGACTTCCAGAATCCGGGGGTGGAGACGGTGGAGGCGCGCTTCACGCGGCACCTGCGCCCCGGCGGCATCATCCTGCTGCACGATAACGCGCCCGACGGGCTAAAAGCCCTGCCGGACCTGCTGAAGGTGGCGCGGGAGAAGGGGTACGGCGTGGTTCCTGCCGGGGCGCTCGTCCGGTGAACCTGCACGCCTGGCTGACCGGGCTGGACCCCGCGTGGCTCAACGCCGCGACCTTCGGGCTGCTGACGCTGGAGGGGGCGGGGATTCCCGGCATTCCCGGCATCGTGCCGATGCTGGCGCAGTCGGCGCTGATCGACGCGGGGCGCACCACCCTGGCGGCGGCCCTTTTCTGGGGGACTCTGGGCAACTGGCTGGGCAGCCTGCTGGGGTACGCGGCGGGGCGCTGGGGCGAACGCTGGCTCCCGCCGCGCTGGCGGGCGGCCGTGCAGAATCAGCGGAACCTGGACCTGCTGGCCCGCTGGGGCGCGCCGCTGGTTCTGGTCAGCCGCACAGTCGGCAGCCTGCGCACCCCCGTCACCCTGGGCGCGGGCCTGACCCGCTTTCCCTTCGGGGCCTACCTGCTGCTGAGCCTGCTGGGGGCGCTGCTGCATGTCGGCGTGTGGCAGACGCTGCTGTGGCGCTTCGGCCCGGCGCTGCTGCCCCACCTCGAACGGGTGGGCATCGATGCCTTTGCCGCGGTCGTCGTGGTCGTGGCCCTGTGGTTGCTGTGGCGCGGGCTGCGCCGCCGCGCGCCGCTGTCCTGAGCTGGGGCACTACACGCTGCGGCGGGTGGCCCGGTACAGTTGCAGGCCCACCGGGATCAGGCTCAGCAGCACCACCGCGCCGACCACCAGCAGGATGTAGCGGTCGAGGTGGGGAATCAGGCTGCCCAGCCAGTAGCCCAGCAGCGGCACGCTGACCCCCCACAGCAGCGCCCCCAGCACGCTGAAGGTCAGGAAGCGGAGGTAGGGCAGCCCGCCCACCCCCGCCATCGTGGGGGCCACAGTGCGGACCACCGGCACGAACCGGGCCAGCATCAGCGCCAGGCCGCCATACCGTCCAAAAAAGCCCTGGGTGCGCGTCACGTACTCCGGGCGAAAGAAGCGGCTGTCCTGGCGGCTGAAGACGCCGGGGCCATACCGCCGCCCCAGCAGGTAGCCGGTGCTGTCCCCGATGATGGCCCCCAGAACCACGGCCAGCATCACCCCAGGCAGGTGCAGGCTGCCCTGCCGCGCCAGCACGCCCGCCGTAATCAGCAGGCTGTCACCCGGCAGAAAGAAGCCCAGCAGCAGCCCCGTTTCGGCAAAGATGATGGCGAAAATGCCGAGATAGGACGCGCTGAGCAGCAGGTGGGAGAGGCTGGAACCGTCGGACATGGGCGCAGCTTAGAGCACAGGCCAGATCAGAGCACCAGCCAAAAGATGCTGCCTTTTTGGCCGGGTGGAGCGAGCAGGTTTTGCTGAGCCTCTGGACAGCACCCTGGAGGGTCGGCGGGCGCAGGCGGTCTCTCCGGGCCGCGGGCCGGGGCGGCACGCCGCATGATGGACGTGTGGTGAACCCCGCAGCCTCCTCTGCCGCCCCGCGCGCGTTTCTGCCGGTCATTGCGCTGGTGGGCTGCGGCGCTTTCCTGAACGTCTACACCACGCAGGCCCTGCTGCCCAGGCTCTCGCAGGAGTTCGCGGCGTCCAGCGTCGTCACGGCGGTCACGGTCAGCGCCACCACCCTC
Source organism: Deinococcus carri (assembly GCF_039545055.1). Taxonomy (NCBI): domain Bacteria; kingdom Thermotogati; phylum Deinococcota; class Deinococci; order Deinococcales; family Deinococcaceae; genus Deinococcus; species Deinococcus carri. The sequence goes on along the minus strand of NZ_BAABRP010000020.1, from coordinate 15,232 downwards.
GCCATGGCCCTGTGTGCCCCGCTGGTGGGGCTGCTGGCCGACGCCCTGGGCCGCAAGCGCCTGATGGTGGGTGCCCTGCTGCTCCTCGTCCTGCCCTGCCTGCTGATGGCGCGGGCCGACTCGCTGTCCCACCTGATTCTCTGGCGGTTCGTGCAGGGGATGCTGATTCCCGGCGTGATGGTGGTCACGACCGCCTACGTCACGGAGGAACTTCCCCCCGCGCGGGTTCCGGCGGCGCTCGCCGTATACATCACGGGGACGGTGGTGGGCGGCTTCGGCGGGCGCTTCCTGAGCGGCCTCATCGCCGGGGTGGCGGGCTGGCGCGAGGCATTTCACGTGATTGCCGCGGCGAATCTCCTGATCGCGCTGGTGGCCTGGGTGCTGCTCCCGCGGGCCAGGAACTTCGTGCCCCAGCCCGCCGGACAGGCCCTGCCCACCCTGCGCGGCCACCTGCGCAACCCGGCCCTGCTCGCCGCCTGCGCGGTGGGGTCGGCGCTGCTGTTTGCCCTGGTGGCCGCCTTCACCTACGTGAACTACCACCTGGCGGCCGCGCCCTACCGCCTCACCTCCGCGTCGCTGGGGTCCGTGTTCGCTGTGTACCTGCTGGGCGTGGTCGTGACCCCGCCCTCCGGCCGCCTGGTGGCGCGCCTCGGGCACCGCCGGGTGCTGCTGGGCGCGCTCGCGCTGTCGGCGCTGGGCTTCGCGCTCACGCTGGCGGCCCCGCTGCCGCTGATCATCCTGGGGCTGGCGGCCGGCTCCAGCGGCATCTTCGTCGCGCAGGCCACCACCACCAGCTACGTCGCGGCGAGTGTCACCCACGGGCGCTCGCTCGCGTCCGGCCTGTATAACCTCGCGTACTACGCGGGCGGTGCCCTCGGCGGCGTCCTGGTGGGCGTGGCCTACACCTCGCACGGGTGGCCGGGCGTCATCGGCTCGGTGGGGGCAGCGCTCCTGCTGGCCGCCCTGACCGCCACCCTCGCCTGGCCGCGACCCCCGGCGGGAGGAAAGATAAGCACCGGACCTGAGTGCTGAACCCGGCGTGGCGTTCCCCCCGGTCCTCAGTTCAGCTTGATGGTGCTGCCCCTGACATCCACGGCCCCCGCACCGCCGTCGATGCTGATGCCGCTGCGCGCTTTGAGGTCCATGCGGCCCCCCGCCTCGATGCTCACGTCGCCCTTCATCTGGATGGTCAGCTTGTTGGTCTTGCTGTCGATCCGGATGATATTGCCGTTCATGTCCTCGACCAGGATGTGCGGCTGGTCGTCGGAGTCGTCGAGAACGATCTTATGGCCCTTGCGCGAGTAATGCACGCGGCGGATGGTCTTGCCGCCCTTCACCACCCGGCGCGAGGGTTCGGGCGGCGCGTCCACCCCGTTCCACAGCCCACCGATAACGTAGGGGTGGTGCATGTCCCCGAGTTCGAAGCCGACCAGCACCTCGTCGTCGACCTCGGGGATCCACTGCATCCCGCGCCCCGGGCCGCTGCCCGGCGCAGCAATCCGCGCCCAGTCGCTCTCGTCCTTGTCGGAGAGCCAGGGGAACTTGACCTTTACGCGGCCCTGGTTCCTGGGGTCCTCGTTGTTGGTGACGATGCCGATGACAAGGCCGTACTGCGCCTTGGGTTTGTGTCCCCCCGCCAGCGTCTGGGCGATGTCCGGCGCGCGGCCCCCGCTGACGGTGAATTCGGTGGTGTAGCCGCTGCTGGTCTGCTGGTCGCCGGTGCGGAAGTGGTGCGTGACGCTGGAGAGCGTGTACTCGCCCGCGTAGCGGTCGCTGACGCCCCCCAGGTTGACGGTCATGCCAGCGGTCATCTTGGGGTAGCCGCCCGCCACGCCCGTCGCCTCGACCAGGCCCTGCCGCCGCTGGTCGGCGCTGCCCCCGGCGTACAGTTCGGCCAGTTTCTCCTGGCGCACCACGTGCCCCGTCAGGGTGTAGGGGGCGGCGAGGTCCTCCTCGCCCGCGGCGGCCACCTCGGGTTCGCCCTTGCCCTTGCCCGCCGCGCTCACCACGGCCCGCTTGCGCTGCGGGTCCCAGCTGCGCAGGGTGGTGCCGCTGGCTTGCCCCAGGCTGCTCACGCGGGGGTTGAATTCCAGCAGATTCACGCCCCAGTCCAGGTCCCCCGCGTGCCCCATGCTCTCCATCGGCAGGCAGCAGAGGGTGGTGCCGTCCACGAACAGCAGGTAGCCCAGCTTCAGCGCGCGCTCGCGCAGGAAGTCCAGGTTGGTCTGGTTGCTCTGGAGCACGTAGTCGTGGACGAAGCTGGCCGGGCCGACCTTGGCCTTGAGGCCGAGTTCGGCGGCGATCTTCTTGACCACGTCCATGTCGGTGACGTTCTGGAAGGTCCGGGTGTGGGTGCCGCGCGAGAGCCGGTGCAGCCGGTCGAAGGCGCGCACCACCAGCCGCTGCCCGTGCTGGAGAAGCTGCGTCTCGACCTCCACGATCTCGCCGTCGAAAACGTTGAGTTCCCGGTGTTCCTCGACCTGGATGGTGATCGTCAGCGGATTGCCGTTGACGAAGGTGCCCTTCTGGTCGTCGGTGAAGCGGTAGGCCGCCTGCCCCGCCACCAGCGGCGTGAGGTCGCGCAGCGTCAGGGTCGCCACGTCGGGCATGTGCAGGCTGCTCTCGATGGTGATGTCGTGGATGTTCTGCATCGCCTCGGTGGCGAGGTCGCCGTTGATCCGCACGTAGAAGTGCGGCACCGCGCTGCGCAGGTTGACCGACGGGCCGCTCACGGCCTACCTCCGCCCGTACTTGGCGCGCAGGTCGCCGGAGTCCTTGTAGGACTGCGCGTCGTGCCGCACCCGTTCGCTGATGGCGTAGGTGCCCTCGCCCGACCCCCGCAGCGTGCGGTGTTCCAGCGCCTCCTGGAATTCCACCGTGACCATCGCCCGCACCGGCATCCCGTTGGGCATGAACAGCGTGTACTGCTGCTGCATGGAGGTGATCACCGCGTTGAAAAGCCAGTTCTTGCCCCAGATGAACAGCACCTTGGGTGGGCGGCCCTTCTTGGTCTTGGGGTCGCGCAGCGCCTCCTGAATGTTCATCAGTTGCCAGAGCTGGTCGGTGTATTCCCGCACGTCCCGCACGGTCTTCTCGTTGTCGCGCAGGTAGGTGTCGAAAAAGAGCTGCATGCTGAGCTTGGCCCCGCTGCCCCCCGAGAAGGTGAGGTCGGAGGCGTCCTTGGTGCTGTTGTCGGCCGGTCCCCAGTTGTTGGTCTTCTGGACCTGGTACTCCTTGGGGTTGAACAGGCACTCGACCTCGATCTTGGGGCCTTCGATACTCTTGATGATGGCTTTGACGAGCGGTCCATCCGTCATGGGGGCCTCCTGCGAAAGGGGGATGCGGAAGGGGAGGGGGGAGCCAGTGAGGCCAGTCTAATACGGATTGGGTCCAGTTCCTGACCAGTCATACGGATTCCGTCCAATTCCTGAACAGTCGGGAGGGCACCGCCTGTTCATCCATCTCCCGAAATCCGCCCTTGTTCCTTCTCCCTCTGGTCGGATTTCCGGGTGTTTTCAACACCCTTCCATCGGAATCAGTATCAGGAGAGCGCCCCCTGTTCAGGCGTTTCCCGGAATCCGTCTCTGTGCCTGCTCCCTCCGGCTTCCTCGGGTCGGATGTCCGGGTGTTCTCAGCACCTGCCCGCCCAGGTGGTGCCCGCCCGCCAGCCGCACCAGCGTTCCTTGGCCTGCCGGGCGCTGTAGATCCCCTCGAAGGTGTTCACATTCTCGCCGAAGACCACCACGAAGCTGAGGTTCTCCCCGGTCTTGCCGGGAACGAGCACCTGCCCGCTGAGGTTGTACGAGCCGGTGACGCTGGGGCTGAGGGTGCCCTGGACCCGGCCCTCGTCGCCGGTGCGCAGGTTGCTGAAGGTGCCGCTGACGACGTTGCCCTGCACGTTCAGGTGCATCCGCCCGAAGGGATGCTGCCAGTCCCCGGCCACACGTTCGGTGCCGCTGGCTTCGCGCACGACCTGCACGCCGACGCTCTGCTGGACACTCGCGGTGCCCGGACGGCTGGCCCGCAGCGTAAACCGGGTGTCCTGCCGGACGGTCCGGGTCGTGCTGCCGCTCGCGTCCACCGGTCCCAGCCCCGTGATCACCACCCGCGTGGCGTTCTGCACGTTCCACGACAGGGTCACGCTGCCGCCCGCCGTCACCCGCGTGGGCGTCACGCTCAGGCTCACGATCCTGGGGGCGGGCCGGGCCGCGGGCTGCGCGGCCGGGGGGGCAGAGGCGGCGGGTGGCTCGGGCCGAGTCGCCGGCAGGGAAACGGGCCGGGCGGGCACCGGCTGGGGAGCCGTGGCCTGGGGCGGCGCGGGCCGGACCGGGGTGGAGGGTGCCGGGGCAGGCCGGGGTGCGGGCGGAGGGCGCACGCTCACCGGCTGGCTGGCCTTGAGGGTCCCGGCCAGCAGGGTATAGGTGGTGCTGGAGCCGGGGTTGAGGCGCACGCTGCCGTGCGGCGGGAACTTGCGGTTCAGGGGCAGCAGCTTGACCTGCTCGACGCCCCGCACGTCCCAGCTCACGGTGACGGGCTGACCACGCTGCACACTGGCGGGCGTCGCGCGGAAGGCCACGATGCGCGGAACGACCGGGGCCGGCGTGGGTGCAGGCGTCGGAGCCGGGGTGGGGGGTGCCACGGGGGCCGGTTTGGGCTGAGGGGCGGGTGTGGGTGCGGGTTTCGGCGCGGGTGCCGGCGCAGGGGCAGGCTTCGGGGTCGGCGTGGACGGGACAGCCGCTTGGGGCTTGGGCGCGGGCGGCAGCACCGGCAGCGCCAGCGACTGCGCGTCGGTGGCTCCCTCGCTGCTGCGGGCAGTCAAGGTGAGCTGCGCGCTCTGGGCCGGGGCCGTCACCGTGGTGCTGCCCGAGGGGGGCAGCGCCAGCGTGCCGCCCAGCCCCGCGAGTTCGGCGCTGGCCGCGTCCTGGGTCTGCCAGGTCAGCGTCACGGGCTGGCCGCTGCGGGGTTTGCGTGGGGTGGCCGTGAAGGCCGTGACCCGCGGCGGGCGGGCGCTCACGCTGACGGCGCTGCTCGCCTCGGTGCTGGTCTGGCCGTTGCTGGCGCTGAGGCGATAGGCGGTGTTGGTCTGCGCGACCACCTGTTTCTCGCCCTGGGCCGGGACGGTCCCGAGCGGGTCGATGGTCACGTTGCTGGCATTGGCGACCTTCCAGCGCAGCGTTACGGTGTCGCCCGCCCGCGCGTTCTCCGGCGTGACCTGGAACAGCTCGACCACCGGGGCGAGCAGTTTCACGCTGGCGCTGCGCGACACCGTCTTGTCACCCACCTGCGCGCGCAGGGTGTAGGTCTGATCCTGCGTCACCTTCTGCTGGAGGCTGCCGCTGGCGGCGACCGTGCCGACCGGATCGAGGGTGACGGTGCTGGCGTTGAGCACCCGCCAGCGCAGGGTGACGCTCTGCCCGGCGGCGGCCTGCTGGGGCGTCACTTGGAACAGGTCGATGCCGGGCGGCAGCACCTTCACGTCGCGGCTCTGCGTGACGCTCTCGCCGCCGCTCTGGGCGCTGAGGCGGAAGGTGGTGTCGGCCGTGATCTTCTGCTTCAGCTCGCCCTTCGCGGGCTGGGTGCCGAAGGGGTCGAGCGTCACCTCCTTGACGTTGGCGACCTCCCAGCGGAGGGTGGCGCTCTGGCCGCTGGTGATGTTCTCGGGCGTCACCGAGAAGCGCTTGACGACCGGCGCGGGCAGCTTCGGCGTGAGGGTCAGGGCCGTCTGGGCCGTCTTGACGCGGCCGTAGGCGATCACCTGCACCTCGGTGGGTTCGGTGATGCCCTGCGGAATCAGCAGCTTGCCGTGGCCGCTGTAGAGGGTCTTGTTCCAGGGCTTGACCAGGATGCGCGAGGTGCCCCGCGTCTCGAAGTTGAGGGTAAAGGGCTTCCCGGCGGGCGGCTGCTGCGGGTCGGCACTCACGCTCACGATGGTGGGCACCTGGAGCAGCCACCACACGAACAGAATGGCCAGAATCAGCAGCAGCGGCAGCAGCCACAGCGGGATCACCGGAAGGTGCAGCAGCGACACGGTGTCGGCGTGATCCTGGCCGCGGTCGGGCCGGGGGTGAATCCGCAGGGTGCGCGGGCGAGGCGAGGCGATCCAGCGGATGGGCAGCCGCACCTGGAGGCGGTGCTCGAACTGGTCGCCGGGCTGCACCGTCACGTCCTGCGGCAGCGCCTCCACCCGCACCTTGCCGACCCCCTCGCGCAGCCGCAGCCAGTAGTTGTGGATGATGGCGCGGATGGGAATGATGTTGCGTAGGTCGCCGGTGGGCGGAATCCGCATCATGTCCCAGGGAGACTGGAGAAAGACGTGGCCCTCGTCGTCGCCCACGGTGGGGTTGTAGGTGATCGGCACATTGGAGACGTTGGTCAGGCGCAGGTCGTAGTGGGTGCGCCGCCACGCGCTGCGCCGCCGCGGCGTCAGCTCCAGCCGCGTCTCGGTAAAGGGCAGGACCGTCCAGTCCATCGGCGCGAAGCCGTACTCGCCGGGATTCTCGCGGCTGCGGGCCAGCACCTTCATCGGGTACGTGGCCGCGTGGGACCCCGGCTCGCGCGGCACCAGCACCCGCAGGGTCGTTTCGCTGGTCATGCCGGGATTGAGCTGCACCTCGTGGTAGAGGTTCTGCACCCAGGCTTCGGGAATGCCCTCGACCTCCAGCCGGAAATGGTCCACCGTGCGCCCGGTGTTGGCGAGCTGCACCTTCAGCAGCCGCGCCTCGCCGGGCTTCAGGTCAATGGCGTTGTCCTCGACCAGCACGCCGATGCGGGCCTGCTGCACCACCCGCTGCCGGGGTTGCAGCCGCAGCCAGAAGGGTTCCACCCGCAGAATGCCGCCGTCGGGCCAGGCCGTGCGCTCGCGGGGTTCCAGCGGCACGCCGCCCAGCGTGGTCCCGTTGGTGGACCCTAGGTCGGTCACGAATACGCCGTCTTCCTCCACCTCGAGGTTCAGGTGGTGGCGCGAGACGCCCGCGTGTTCCAGCACGATCGTGTTGCCGGGGCCGCGGCCCAGCGTGGCGGTGTCGGCCCGCAGCGGCTCGACCCGCAGCAGTTGCCCGCGCTCGTCGCAGATCTGGAGCCGGGGCCAGGGCGTGCGGTCGGCCAGCGGCTCGATGCGCGGCGCGGGTGGCTCGGGAATGTCCGGCAGCACGACCGTGGGGCGCGGCCCCTGCGGCAGCAGCCCGCTCAGCACCGCCTGGAGCGCGGCCTCCAGCTCGTGTGCGCTGCCGTAGCGGTACTGCGGGGCCTTGGCGAGGCAGGTCAGGACCACCTCCTCCAGGTCCTGGGGAATGTCCACCCGGATCTGCCCCGGCGGAATGGGCGCGACGTGCTGGTGCTTGTCCACGGCGTCGGCCAGGTCGCGCGTCTCGAAGGGCACCAGGTTGGTGAGCAGCTCGTAGAGGACGACCCCCAGCGCGTAGATGTCGCTGCGGACCTCGGTGCGCACCCCCCGGCACTGCTCGGGCGACATGTAGGCGGGCGTGGTCACGATCAGGCGGTCGTGCGTGCCGTAGGTGTAGGCCTGCAACTCGCCCACCCCGAAGTCCGAGACCAGCACGCCGTAGGCCTGGCGGCCCAGGATGGCGCGCGCGGGCGTGAGCAGCAGGTTCTCGGGCTTGAGATTGCCGTGCATCAGGTTGGCGTCGTGCGCGTAGGCCAGTGCCCCCGCCGCCTGCCGCGCGATATCGACCGCGATGATCAGGTCCAGGAAATGGCCCTCGCGCGCCTGCGCCTGGAGAAGCTGGCGCACCGAGCCGCTCTGCGCCAGCGTCATGCCGTAGTAGGCGCGGTGGTCGCGCTCCACCAGTTCGCCGGGCGTCAGGATGCCGGGATGCGCCAGCCGCCGCCACTTCTCGAACAGCCGCCGGAACTGGAGCATGAACTGCGGCTGCGCGGTCAGCTCGGGGGCCACCACCCGCAGCGCGCTCACCTGCGCGCCGTCTAGGTTCTGCGCCGCGTACACCTGCCCCAGCCAGCCGCCCCCCAGCTCTCGCAGCAGCCGGTAGCCCTCGAAGATGATGCCGGTGGTGGTCACACGAACCTCAGCTCGTAGCGCACATGGGCCGGGAGGTGCCGGGCGACCAGCCGCTCCACGTCCTCACGGGTGGTGCCGCTGCTCGCCTCGTCGGGTTCGGGCAGGGTGACGGTCACGCTGTAGGGACCCTGCGCGTTTTCCGTGATCTGCGGCGTGACCCCACAGCCGATCTCCAGCGTGCGCATCAGGCCGTAGCGGGTGCCGCGCCAGCGCAGCAGGTGCATGGCCTCGCGCAGCCACTGACGCTTGCGGGCCTCGGGCCAGTGGGGATCCACCTCCAGGCCCAGCCAGGCGGCGAACCAGTCCAGCAGCCGCTCGGGGGCCGTGGCGGGCGAGAAGTACATGTCCAGGTGGTCCTGGCGGTGTTGCAGCGGCTCCCAGATGCTCTGGAAGATCATCAGGTAGCGGGCCAGGAACTCCGACTCGCTGAACATGGCGGGCAGGTAGTCGAGGTAGACGCTGGCCGACCCCTCGGCGGGCGGGGCGGGCAGGCCGGGCCGCGCCGGGGCCAGCGGCAGCAGCGGGAAGTCCTGGGGAGTCGGCAGGGCGTCCACCTCCGCGGGGGGCGCGGGGGCATCGGGTCCGGGCAGGTAGGCCAGCACATACGGCCCCATCTGCACGATGGCCCCCTCCTCCAGCACCTGCGGCTGGTGCGGCACCAGGCGGTGCCCGGCCAGGAACGTCTCGGCGTTGCCCAAATCCGTGATCACCCAGCGGCCCTCCAGCCGCCGCACCTCGGCGTGCCGGATGGCAATCGAGGGATGTGGCAGGCTCAGCCCGTTATCGGGGGTGCGCCCGATGGACAGCAGGTTCATGTCCAGGGTGAGCATCTTGACGGTGTCGCCCTGAAGCTGCACGAAAAACTGGTCGTTCATGGCACGGCCCCCCTACTCCACCCGCACCGTGTGGAGGTCCGAGACGACCACACCCTGCGGCGGCAGGAGCAGCTGGGTATTCACGGGCTGGCGCAGGTCCTGCTGGCCGGGTTCGGTCAGGAAGACCTGCACGTCCTCGACAAAATCGATGCCGGGCACGGTCCGCAGCAGGCTGTACAGCTCCGAGAGGTGCAGCGTGCGCCCGAACTCCCAGCCCGCGCCCGCGCTGCCGCCGGTGTGGGGGTTGAGGTAGCGGTACAGCAGCGCCTCGGCGGCCCACCGCACGTCGGTCTTCAGGCCACGCGAGCTGCCCGGCGGCACCCGCAGCAGCGCGTTCACGCTGACCCAGAACAGTTGCGGCGCGCGCACCTCCAGGGTCGTGCCGACCAGCCGCCGCTCGTCGAGGGAGGCCTGCACGCTGGCTCGCAGCTCGGCCGAGAGCGTGAGCTGGTCCGGCGCGATGCGGCCCGGCGGCACGGCGATCTGCGGCAGGATCACCATGCTGACCTGCCCCGGCTGCACGTCCAGCGCGCGGATCTGGCCGGGGTAGGCGACCTCGCCCGCCGCGCCCGCCAGATTGGGGGTGATGCAGCGGGCGCGCGCCACGCCCTCCACCTGCCGGGCCAGGAACTCGTAGTCGTCGGCGGTTACGGCGCGAGTGCGGGTGCGCAGCACGTGGGGCACGCGCAGGATGGCGTCTTCGAGCGTCTGCGCGTTGCGCCCGCCCAGCGCCGGGGCGTGGTTGGTCACGCGGGCCACGTAGGGAATGCTGGCCTTCAGGACGCTGAGGGTGTGCGCGGGCACGTTGCCGGTCACGCCGCCGCCGTGCAGGTAGCGCTGGAGCCGCAGCGTCGCGCCCTTGGGCGGCACCGCGCCGAAGCGGTACACCGTACCGTCGGGCTGAAGCAGGGCCGGCCCGAAGGTCACGGTCCCGTCGAGGTATTCCAGCCGGAAGTGCCGGTCCCCCGGCCCGCTCTCGGCAAAGTCGGGCACGTCGCTCCAGAAGGTGGTGTCCTCGCCTGCCAGCTCGCAGACGATGGTGTCCTCGCCGCTTTCCAGGTACAGGACCGGGCTGTTCAGCAGCTGGAAGCGCTGCCCCGGCGTGCCGTCGCTGCGGCCCAGCACCTCGTTGCGCACGACCACCGCGTGCCGGGCGCTCACCGTGCCGCCGCGCGCCTCGACCCGCAGCGACTCGATGTCGGGCGACACCTTGTAGCCCGCGTAGTTCTGCTCGCTGGTGATGCGGCAGCGCAGCCAGTAGCCCCGCTGCCCGAAAAACTCCTCCTGCGCCATCGCGGGCAGGCGCAAAATCACCTCGCCCGAGACGTTGAAGGCCAGGGTGCCGTCGTACTCGACGGTGCAGGTGGCCCAGCGGCTCAGGCTGCCCTGCCAGACCTCCCACACGAAGGGCGGCTCCCGGGGGTCCACGCCCGCGCCGCCCGCCACCTCGCAGGCCAGCAGCAGCGCCAGCACGTGCGCACTGTGGTCATCGTCGAAGCACAGGTAAAAGGCGTCCCCCGGCACCGGCTCGGGCGAGAAGACGGCGATCTTGTGCCCCAGCACGCCCAGCCGCTCCAGATCGTGCTGCACGAAGGTATTCTCGCCCAGCGCGTTGCCGGTAAAGGCCGCCTGGAGGTGGGGCGGCGTGATCGTCAGGTCCGTCTCGGTCGAGAAGACGATGGCTTCCGACACCTCGGTGCGCACGGTCGCCACCTCGGTCGCCGCGCTGATGGTGAGCGGCTCCGATTGCGCTGCCGAGAGGTAAAAGGTCACCGGGGCCACGGCGGCGCGCGGCGGGTCGAGCTGTACCCCGATCATGTCGAGGAACTTCACGAACATCTTTTCCGGCACCTGGTTGACCCGGAACAGCAGCAGGTCGGTCATCCAGGCAAAGACCTCCAGCAGCGCGATGCCGGGGTCGGAGGTGTTGTGGTCGGTCCATTCCGGGCAGTACTGCGGAATAAGCTGCCGGGCCTGAGCCACGATGTCGTCGAAGCGGCGGTCGTCCAGATTCACGGTCGGCAGGGGCATGCGTTACCTCAGGGTGCGGCTTTCCAGCGGCAGGCGGTAGAAGGGAAACACCAGCGAGTGTTCCACATGGTCTTCCAGAATGCGGTAGCGGATGCCCAGCACGATCCGCTCCGGGTAATGCTCGTCCACGTCGGCGTCCACGCCCAGCAGCTCGATGCGCGGCTCCCAGGCCGTCAACGCCTCATGCACGTAGTAGGAGGCCAGCCCCAGGGTGCTGGCGTCGTTGGGGGCAAACAGCAGTTCGTGAATCTGGCAGCCGTACTCGGGCCGCATCACGCGCTGCCCCTTGGGGGTCATCAGAATCATCAGGATGGACTGCTCCACCGCCCGCACGCCGCCCACCAGCGCCACCCGCCCCCGGGCATTGGTGGCCACCGGAAAGGCCCAGCCGGTTCCCAGGTGTTCGCTCACTTCATTCCTCCACCCTCTGGTGAACAGGGATTAAACATGGTGTCTTGGTGAGTGCTGGAACGTGACTGGCCCAATTTAGCGTCTCATGTGAACGCCTTCATGTGCAAATCCTGTAGGGGGCCGCGGGTGGCCCTGACCGCCCCGGCGGTGCGCGCATTCTCTCATGAGAGGCCCTGGCCCGTTGCCGGGGCGAAAGGCAACCTCTGGCGGGAACTTTCTCTGCCGGGTGCCCGACCCACGCCGTCCTGCTGCTCACCAGTCCGCAAAGGCGGCGTCGTCGAGGCTGACGCGCCCCAGCTTGCGCCACTCGGCCTGGATGGCCTCACGCAGCAGGCCCATGCTCAGCGTCTCGCCCCGCGCCGCCGCCAGGAAGGCCGCCCCCAGCGCCACCGAGCGGATATTGCCGCCCGCCAGCTTGACGCGCGCCAGCCGGCCGAAGTTCACGCCGCTCACGTCCACCTGGGGCGGGAAGGCGCGCCGCCAGATACGCTCGCGTTCGGGGGCCTCGGGGGGCCGGAAATTCAGCACGAAGCGGATACGGCGCATAAAGGCCACGTCCATGCCGCTTTCCAGGTTGGTGGTGAGCAGGGCCAGGCCCGCGTAGGACTCCATGCGCTGGAGGAGGTAGTTGACCTGGGTGTTGGCGTAGCGGTCGTTGGCGCTCTGCACGTCGCCGCGCTTGCCGAACAGCGAGTCGGCCTCGTCGAACAGCAGGATCACGCCGCCGTCGTCGGCCGCGTCGAAGATCTGCTTGAGGTTCTTCTCGGTTTCCCCGATGTATTTGCTGACCATGCTGGACACGTCGACGCGGTACAGGTCGAGCCGGAGTTCACTGGCGATGACCTCGGCGGCCAGCGTCTTGCCGGTGCCGCTGGGGCCGCTGAACAGCGCGCTGATGCCCAGGCCGCGGGCGTGGCGGCCCATGCCCCACGTCTCGTACACCTGGGTCCGGTGCCGGACGTGTTCGACCAGCCCCTGCAGCACCGCCTTGTCGGCGTCGGGCAGGATCACGTCGTCCCAGCCGGGCGTGCCGGTCAGGCGCTCGGCCAGCTTGCCGATGCGGCGGCGGCCCGCGACCCGGCAGGCTTCCCAGGCCTGCTCCAGGCGCACGTCGTCGGGGAGGCCCGCGGGCAGGCCCAGGCGGGCGGTCTCGGCCAGGTCGCGCAGGGTGGCGGCGTTCAGGTCGAACTGATCGGTCAGCTCGCGCAGGCGCGGCGCGTTCCCGTCGCGCAGGCCCAGGGCGTGTGCCCACAGCGCCCGCTGCTCGGCGCGCGAGGGCCGCGCCACCTCCAGATTCAGGGCAGGTCGCCCGCCCCCCAGCGCCAGCGGTTCCCCGGTCAGCAGCACCAGCGGCGCGTGCAGTTGCGCGGCGATACTGGCGACCTGCCGCTCCAGGCTCGCGGCGGACCACTGTTCCGGGTTCAGGTCGAGGTTGGCCGGGTGCGCGTCCAGGCACAGAGCCAGGGGCCGCAGCCGCGTCTCGCGCTCCCACAGCCGCAGGTCACGCTCCAGGCTGCCCGCGTTTTCCAGCATGGTTCCCAGCGACAGCCGCAGCATGGGCAGGCCCAGCTCCGACAGGGCCGCGTGTGCCAGGTCAAGCTGCGCGCTCACGTCCCGCCCGTGAAGCTGCACCGTCGCCCTCTCACCCGAGCGCAGGTGCGCGGCCAGCGTGGGCAGGTGCGCCGCCGCGGATTCAACGAGCGGACCGGGCGGTGCCGCGAAGTCCTGAACATGGCGGTTCAGCCGCGGGTTCAGGCGGTCGTCGCCGTACACGTAGGCCAGCGCGGCCGGGTCCACCGCGAGCGGGGCCAGGCTGTGGTCGGGCACCCCTTCCGGGCGGTTCAGCAGGTGCCAGCGCAGCAGCGGCGCGTCGTCGGTCAGGTCGGTCGGGTTTCCGTCGAAGAGGCTCAGGGCCAGGTGGCGCGACACGCAGCCCGGGGGCGGCACCTCCGCCGCGTCGTACTGCTCCTGCACGAATTGCCGGAAGCGCAGCGGATGCACCTCCGCAATCAGCCCCAGCATCAGCAGCGCGCGCTCGAACTCGCCCAGCGACAGCGCCCCACACAACTGCGAGAAGCGCGTGCCCGCCGTGTCCAGCGGATTGTCCAGCGTGTCGCCCGGCCCGGCCCGGCCCGCCAGATGCGCTTCCAGTTGGTCCAGAAAAAGCTGGAGGGCGTCGGACACGGCGGCAGGGGTCCACTCCCTGACGGGGGGTGCGGCGGCACGTTTCCTGGTTGCAGAGCGCGTCATGGGGAACATCGGGGGTGCCCCAGTTTAGGGCAAATGGCCGCTGATGCGGGTGGTGTTCTCCGCCAGAGTCGAGTTGACCCCGGTGGGCAGGCTCCCGCGCCGATTCCCCTGACGTTGTTGGCGTCGTACAGGTTGCTGCTGGTGGCGCGGTCGCCCATCATGTTGCTGCTCACGCCCAGGTTGAAGTTGGTGTTCCGCCGATGGACCTCTTCCGGACTAGCCGAACGCTTGCACAGCTTGCCAGTTCCGTCCGGGGGTTCGGAGCAGAGTCCGGGAGTAGTCGCCCAGCAGGCCCAGACTGTTCAAATACCTGTTGAAGGCGGCTTTCTGTTCAGCCAGCCGTTCAAAGGGGACGGCCCAGGGCACTTCGGCCAGGTCTACTTCCAGGCCAGACCAGTCCGTTCGCCGAACAACCAGCCCTAACTTTTCCAGTGCTGCCGGGTCCAGTTGCGCTGCAAAGGCTGGCCCAAACCACGTGCGGATGGCCACACTGTCGGGACCATTCTTGAACAGCTCAAGCGAGTCAGTGTTGAGCATTCTGTTGAACGCTTCGGCTTCAGCGGTCTCAGCCTCCCAGGGAAAGCCCAGGCCACCGAAGAGCGGGCGCGTGACCTGAGCTATGGCAGATGCCACCTCAAACAACTCGGCAACTTGAGCCTTGCTTACGTCTTTAAAATCTATAGATAAGGAATTATACCCCAATTTTTCCGAAACAAAGCCAGGATAGAATTCATAGGCAGGTTTCTTTTCTCTGAGGAAATAGAGGAGGAGTTGTCCCTCCGTGGTCAGAAAATGATTATCATAGACTGGGCTGGGAAATTGCTTGTGATAGAGAGGATGGTTTGGTTCGTCCGAAAAGCTGAAAGTGTCAGGCGCGAACCCCATTTCTTCTAAAAGAGTCAATATTGATTGAAGATTTTTATAGGCCTCGGCTCTCTTCCCCGAGAGATAGCCTGTCCTCACCATTTTTATTGCCAGTTGCACTGTCATTCCCTTCCAATTTCCACTGGATTCATGTCACCGGCCCCAGCAAGAACTCGCACTTCATCTATGGGAATAGGCGTCCACTTCGCCTCTCCAAAACGCGGGTTCGTCCAGGCGAACCAATCGCCCGTCTGAGGATTACGCCGTAACACAACGACGTTCTCCGGGTTTGCCAAAGGAGCGCTGGGGCGGACCTGTGGCGACTCACTGGAGAGCACTACCATGAGCTTTTTGCCCTCTGTCAATGCGCCCCTAAACTCTGCCTGAAGTTGCTGGGTGTAATACTGCACGTCCGCCTCGCCGGACAAAGACTTGATGTCAGCCCACACGGTGTCGGACACGGCATCCGGCCGGACAGTCACCTCCACGCCATTTATCTTCGTGGTGTACACCACCGGCGTGCGGCTCTCTCCCGAGCGCGTGGTGTTGTAGTTGTTGTTCTGCATCCCCGCCGCATCAATGGCCGCGTTCTCATCGGCCAGGCCACGCAACTGGTTGGCATGTGCGCGCTGCGCCTTGCTCAGGAGTTGCACCTTGCATAGTGGAGCGAATAGCCGTGCTGGCGAAAGAATTCCTCGTTTTTGCTGAGCGTTCGAAGAAGCCGGTTTAAATACACCTCTGGCATGACCGTCATTAGCGCCAGGGT
>NZ_BAABRP010000019.1 GCF_039545055.1 Deinococcus carri | reverse complement strand
GAGCCGCAAGGCAGGCGTCTAGACTGTGGCGCATGACTGGGGTGAAGTCGTAACAAGGTAACTGTACCGGAAGGTGCGGTTGGATCACCTCCTTTCTACACGCTCCGCACCCCCTCTTCACCCCCTGATTCATGTCTTCCTTTCACCCCCGCTCCACGCGGGGGTGTGCGCTTATGGCGGTCCCCAGAAAGGTTGCCGAACCTTTCTGGGCCGAACGAAGTGAGCAACCGTGATAAGGGCGGCGTGAAGTGGAGTTGCTGCCCACGACATGCGGCAACGTAACGGAGCGCCGCCCCAGGGGTGTCTCCCTTTGCCTGGACCCAGTACAATCCTGGGATGCAAGAAGCGTTCGAGCAGGCGCAACAAGCTGTGCAGGGCCTCCCCAAAAAGCCGGGGAACGACATCCTCCTCAAGCTCTATGCCCTGTACAAGCAGGGCACGGTGGGCGACGTGAGCGGCCAGCGTCCGGGTGGCTTCGATTTCGTGGGCGGGGCCAAGTACGATGCCTGGGCCGGTCTGCGTGGGCTGAGCCGCGAGGAGGCGCAGCGCGAGTACGTGAACCTGGTGGAGACTCTCAAGGCACGCGGCTGACGCGAGTAATGCAGAAGTCTTTCAGCGCCGTCCTTTCGGGGGCGGCGTTTCTGCTTGGGTGGGCAGGGGCAGGCTCCTTCGCTGCCCACACGGACGCGGTAAGCTGCATCCGTGACCCAGGGCCAGACACCACCAGAGCCGACCTCGGCGGAAACTGCGCCGGACACCGGTGCGCTGGCCCCGGCCAAGACGCGGATGCGGGAACTGGCGGCGGCCTACGCGCAGCGCCTCCCCGGTCTGGACACCCACAGCCTGATGAGCGGGCTGGACGCCAAGCTGACCTTCATGCCGATGGGGGACCGCGACGGTGCGTATGACCCGGAACACCGCGTGGTGCTGATCAACAGCCGTGTTCGTCCGGAGCGTCAGCGCTTCACCCTGGCCCACGAGATCAGCCACGCGCTGCTGCTGGGCGACGACGACCTGCTGAGCGACCTGCACGATGCGTACGAGGGCGAGCGGCTGGAACAGGTGATCGAGACGCTCTGCAACGTGGGGGCCGCGGCCATCCTGATGCCGGAGGCGCTGATAGACGAACTGCTCGCGCGCTTCGGGCCGAGTGGGCGAGCGCTGGCGGAGCTGACCCGCCGGGCGGACGTGAGTGCCAGCTCGGCGCTGTATGCCCTGGCGGAACGCACCACCGCGCCCGTGCTGTATGCCGTCTGTGCCGTGAGCCGCCTGGAGACCGACCCTGGCGAGGAGGAACGGACCTCGGGCAAGGCCCTGACGGTGCGGGCCAGCGGCGGCGCGCCGGGCGTGAAGTACAGCCTGCGCCCCGGCACCCTGATTCCCGACGAGCACCCGGTGGCCGTGGCGCTGGCGACCCACATCCCGCTCGCGCAGGAGAGCTATGTGCCCTTCCGGTCGGGGCGGCGGATGCCCGCCTACGTGGACGCCTTTCCCGAGCGGCAGCGCGTGCTGGTGAGTTTCGCCCTGATGCCCCGCCCCGCGAAGGGGGGTGAGGGGGACGAGCCGGCCACCTGAGCCGTGGATGCACCGGGTGCACCACCTCACCTTCGGCTTTTCGGTGCCAGGGGGAGAGCGGACGCCGGACGGCTGGCAGGTGGCCTGGGCGGGCTGCGCCGTGATGGGCGTGCTGAACGTGACGCCGGACAGCTTCAGCGATGGCGGCCAACATGCCTCGCTGGAGACAGCCGTGGCCCAGGCACGGGCCATGCGGGACGCGGGGACTCTGTTCATCGACGTGGGCGGCGAGAGCACCCGCCCCGGTGCCGGGCCGGTGCCCGCCGAGCAGGAAATCGACCGGGTGCGGCCCGTGTTGCGGGCACTGGCTGGGGAGGGGGTGCTGCTGAGCGTGGACACCCTGAAGCCTGAGGTGGCGGCGGCGGCCCTCGCGGCGGGTGCCCACCTGATCAACGATGTGAGCGGCCTGCGCGACCCCGAGATGGTCCGTGTCTGCGCCGCGGCGGGAGCACCTGCCTGCATCATGCACATGCAGGGCGAGCCGCGCACCATGCAACTGGCCCCCCACTACGGCGACGTGGTGAGCGAGGTCCACCGTTTTCTGCGGGAACAGGCGGCGGCGGTGCGGGCGGCGGGGGTGCCCTCCGTGCTGCTGGACCCCGGCCTGGGCTTCGGGAAGACGCCCGCGCATAACCTGGCCCTGCTGCGGGCATTGCCCGACCTGACCGCCGGGCCGTTCCCGGTGCTGGTCGGGGCGAGCCGCAAGCGCCTGATCGACACGCTGGCCGGGGTTCCGCGCGCGGCCGACCGCGACCCCGGCAGCCTGGCCCTGCACCTGCACGCCGCGCGGCAGGGGGCGGCCCTGGTGCGGGCGCACGCGGCGGGGGCACATGTGCAGGCGCTGCGGGTGGAAGCCGCGCTGGCTGACCCGGCCTTCCGCCCCGCCCGCTAGAATCCCCGTCATGAGTCGTGTCGTTCTGAATGGGCTGGAGTTTCACGCGCGGCACGGCGTGTATGAGACGGAGGCGGCCCTGGGTGCGCGCTTTGTGATCGATGCCGAGCTGCACTGGGCCTTTGCGGGAATCCCCGACGAGCTGGGGGCCGCCGTGAACTACGCTGCCGCCTATGAAGCCATCCACGAGGAGGTGACGGGCGAACGTCACCAGCTGATCGAGGTGCTGGCCGACCGCATCGCCCGCCGCCTGCTGCGCGACCACCCGCGCCTGGAGGCCGTGACCGTGCGGGTTCACAAGCCTTTTGCGCCCCTGCCGGGCGTGTTCCGGGACGTGTTCGCGGAGCTGACCCTGGAGCAGGCGGGAAGGCAGGAGCGGTGAGCGGGACGGCCCTGATCGCGCTGGGGGCGAATCTGGGGGAGCCGCTGGCGGCGCTGCGCCAGGCCCGCGAGGAACTCGCCGCGCTGGGCACGTTGACCGGAGTGAGCGCCCTGTACCGCACCTCCCCCGTGGGCGGCCCCCCCGGCCAGCCCGACTACCTGAATGCCGCCGTGCGCTTGCAAACGGCCTTGGCCCCCGCCGACCTGCTGGCCGCCCTGCACGGCATCGAGGCTCGCGCCGGACGCTTGCGCCGCGAACGCTGGGAGGCCCGCACGCTGGACCTCGACCTGCTGCTGTACGGGGAGCTGGTGCAGGACTTACCTGGCCTGACCCTCCCGCACCCCCGCGCCTGGGAGCGGGCCTTTGTGCTGGCCCCCCTCGCGGACCTCGAACCGGAGCGGGCGCACCCGGTGACGGGGGAAACGGTGCGGGAGGCGCTGGCCCGCGTGGGCCTGGGCGGGGTCAAGCAGGCCGCGCCGGCCTGGTAGAACACCCGCCGCCCCCCGTCCGCTATGCTGGGGCCGACATGAGCGAGTTGACCTCTCCCCGACGTCACGGCAACCTGGGCCGCACCCTGCTGTGGGTCGCCATCCTGCTCAGCCTGCTGCTGCTGGGCTTCGTGACGGCCCTGACCGTGCGCCACAACCCCTACTACAGCGACCGGAACGCCAACGGCATCAGCAAGTTCCGCTTTCTGGAAGAGTGCAAGGAAGGCCTGCACCGCTCGCCTGAACTGGACCAGCTCAGGGGCGTCCTCCAGCAGGGCGGGCAGCTTCAGCAGGGCCAGAACCTGCACGCCGAACTCGCCCCCGCGCCCCGCGACCTGGTGAACAGCATCCAGACCATCCCCGGCGGCGGCTGGGCGCTCACCGCCCCGGCCAACATCAGCGTCCAGGGCCAGACGGCCGTGCTGGGCCAGCTCGGTGCCCAGTGTGCCTACGACAAGGCGCAGGGCCGCACCGTCGCCCAGCTTCAGTTGCCCGGCGGGCAGTAAGCAGCGACCAGCTTTCAGCGACCAGCCGCCAGCCCAACAAAGCCCCTGCCTGACGCGGGGGCTTTTCTCTTGCTGGTCGCTGGAAGCTGGCTGCTGGCCGCTCCCTACAACACCGCGTCCAGCCCGCTGAGACATTCCTCGGCAATCGCGCGGGCCAGGGGGTCGCGGGTCGAGCGGGCGTAGCTGACGCCCAGGTGCAGATGCTCCTGCCCCTCGGCGGCCTCCATCAAGGCGAGCGTCTGGTAAAAGGCGAGGTGGGTGTGGGCCAGCAGCACGTCGCGGGTCCGCTCGGGCGGCAGGGCGCGCAGGATGGACAGCGCCTCCTCGTAGGCATCGAGCGCCCGTTCCTGGTCGCCCTCCACGGCCCACTCGCGGCCCAGTTGCAGGTTGCGGGCAGCGGTCAGGTAGGCGGGACGCATGGGCGGATTCTAGCGTCAGGGGAAGTTCGGGCGTCAGCCGGTATGCTGCACGTATGGGCTGGCTAGGAGCGGGGCTGCTGATCGCGTCGGGCTATGGCTGGGGCCTGCGCGTCTCCAGCCGGGCGGCCTCCGCCGTGCCGCTTCCGGCCATGCTGTTGCTGACCCTGGGCGCGAGCGTGCTGGGCCTGGGCCTGGTCATTCGCGCCTTTCTGGCGGGGCAGGACGGACCACTCGTGACGGGTACGGTGGGGGCGCTGGGGGCGGCGGCGCTCGCCGTGTTCACGACGGGGGAGTAGGCGTCTGCTCAACCGACGGTCGTTCCGGGAACCTCGCTTAGGATGATGCCTTCCGGGGCCAACTGCCCGGCGATAGCCTGGCGCACGCCGAACAGGTCGTCGATGGTGCGCTCGGGTGCCGGTGCTGCCGTCGCACCCGCCGCCACGGCGGCTTGCCAGCAGGGTTCACCCATTCGGGAGGCGTGGACGCGCCACAACGGCCCCACGAAGGGCAATGCGCGCTGAAACCACCACTGTTCCCGACCCTCGATCAAGCCGATCTGTGCCAGGCCCACGACTTCCTTGTCCGGAGCAGCCAACATTTTTTCGACAAAGACGAAGCTCTTATGCAGGGCCGCGTCCCGCAAGGGACTTTCCGGCAGGGCGAGCAGGACCTCGATGTAGACCGCGAACAACTGCTCTATCAGAGCGTACTGGCTGGGTTGTCCGTCGTGGCTGAAGACGGCATCCGCCGCCAGAAGCCCGTACGCTGCCCGCAATTCAGGAAAGGCGCTGCGGAACTGCTCCTGAATGTTATTGAAGGTCGGCTCGGTGGGATTCAATGGACTCCAGGAACTGTCTAGTGAGGGGAAGGGCAGAGCGAAAAAGGACCGCCCCCTAGAGAAGCGGCCCCTTTCAGTTACACCTCAGTCCCGACGCGGCGGGCGCGGTCCCCGGTCGCCACCCGTGCGGGCGGGGCGGGGTTCGCGGGGGGCAATCTTGCCTTCCAGCTCGGGGCGGATCAGGTCGATCTTGCCGCGGTCGTCGATGTTGGCGATCTTGACCCGCAGCTTGTCACCCACGTTCAGCACGTCCTCAACGGCATTCACGCGCTCCTCGCTCATCTGTGAGATGTGCAGCATGCCGTCCTGGCCGGGGAACAGGTTGACAAAGGCCCCGAAGGGCGCGGTCTTGACCACGGTGCCCTCGTACTCCTCGCCCACCTTGGCCGTCTTGGTCAGGCCCTCGATCTTCTGGCGCACCGCCTCGGCAGCCTGGCCGTCTGCGCTGAAGATGCGGATGGTGCCGTCCTCCTCGATGGTGACCTGCGCGCCCATCGCCTCCAGCTCGCGCACCTGCTTGCCGCCGGGACCGATCACCTTGCCGATCAGCTCGGGGTTGATTTTCAGGCTGACGATCCGCGGCGCGGTGGGGGAGAGTTCGGCGCGTGGGGCGGGCAGCACCTCGGCCATCTTGCCCAGGATGTGCAGCCGCGCCTCGCGAGCCTGGGTCAGCGCCTCGCGCATGATCGCGGGCGTGATGCCACCTACCTTGATGTCCATTTGCAGAGCCGTGACGCCCTCGGCGGTGCCGCAGACCTTGAAGTCCATGTCGCCCAGCGCGTCCTCCAGACCCAGGATGTCGGTCAGGATGCGGTAGCGCCCGCCCTCCATCACCAGGCCCATCGCCACGCCCGCGACCGGAGCCTGGAGGGGCACGCCCGCGTCCATCAGCGAGAGGGTGCCCGCGCAGACCGTCGCCATGCTCGACGACCCGTTCGATTCCAGCACCTCGCCTACCACGCGAATCACGTAGGGGAAGTCCTCGAAGGAAGGCAGCACCGCGCGGATGGCCCGCTTGGCGAGGTGGCCGTGCCCGACCTCGCGGCGCGACTGGCCGCCCATGCGCTTGACCTCGCCCGTCGAGTAGGGCGGGAAGTTGTAGTGCAGCAGGAAGCGGTCGTTCGTCTCGCTGGTCAGGTTGTCCACCAGCAGCTCGTCGCGCTCGGTGCCCAGCGTGGTGATGCCCAGCACCTGCGTCTCGCCGCGCGTGAAGATGGCGCTGCCGTGCGCGCGGGGCAGAGGCCGCGCCTCGATCCAGATGGGGCGCACCGTCTTGGAGTTGCGGCCGTCGGCGCGCAGGTCGTCCTCGATGATCAGGCGGCGCAGCTCCTGCTTCTCGACCTTGGCGAAGGCGGCCTTGAGCGCGGCGATGCGTTCCGGGGCGTCCTCGCCCTCGCCTTCCGGCACGCGCTCCTCGATCAGGCGGTCGCGCAGGGCCTTGAGGTTCGCGCTGCGTTCCTTTTTCTTGATGGTCAGCAGGGCGTCACGCAGGCCCGCCGTCCGCGCCGCCTCGGCCAGTTCGGGCACCAGGTCGGTGCTGAGGTCGCCCTCGGCCAGGAAGTTGAACTTCTCGCGGCCCACCTCGGCGCGCATCTGCTCGATCAGGTCCAGCACGCCCTGCATCTCGCGGTGCGCGAACTCGATGGCCCCCACGAGCGCCTCCTCGCTTGCCCCCTGCGCGCCCGCCTCGACCATCATCACGGCGTCGCGCGTGCCGGCGACCACCAGGTCCATGCCCGAGCGCGTGAGCTGGTCGGCGGTGGGGTTAATGACGTACTCGCCGTCAAGCTGCCCGACGCGCACGCAGGCGGTCGGCCCGTTCCAGGGAATGTCGCTGACGCTCAGGGCCGCCGACGCACCGATGGCCCCCAGCACGTCTGGCGCGTTCTGCTGGTCCGCCGACAGCACGGTGATGATCACCTGCGTCTCCTGGCGGTAGCCCTTGGGGAAGAGGGGGCGAATCTGGCGGTCGGTGATGCGGGCGCTGAGAATGGCCTGCTCGCCGGGCCGCCCCTCGCGGCGGTGGAAGGAGCCGGGAATGCGGCCCACCGCGTAGTGCCGTTCCTCGAATTCGACGGTCAGCGGGAGAAAGTCCAGCGTGCTGCGTTCCTCGCGTGCCTGTGCGGTCACGAGCAGCACCGTGTCGCCGTAGCGCAGCGTGACGCTGCCGCTGACGAGTTTCGCCAGCTTGCCGGTCTCGATGCTCAGTTCACGGCCGCCGAGCATCGTGGTGTAGGTCTTTCCAATCATCGAAAGATTCTATCCCGCCGCACCACCAAGAATAGGGAGTATGCTGCGGCCCACGAGGTGCAATCCATGAAGACGCGCTCAGGCCTGATCCTCCTGCTGTCCGCCACCTTGCTCGCCGCCTGCGGCACCCAGAACAGCGCCGCGCCCGACGCCAGCGCGCCGCCGCTCCTCACGGCGCAGGGCGGCAGCGGCAAGCCGCCGACCGGGCAGCGCCAGGTGGCCGCCCGCGTGTTCCTGCCCAACCCGGTGCAGACGACCGGCGACCAGAAGGACAGCGCCGCCGCCGTGCCCCCCAGTGCGTATTTCCCCGTGGTCCTCACGAATCTGGACGGCAGCGGATACCTGAGTGGCGACTACGCGAAGGTGATCAGCGAGACAGGAACGCCCGTGTACGGCAGCGGTCCCTTCAACTTCACCCGCGATCAGGACGGGTTCGAGCAGGTGATGGCCTACTTCTGGGTGACGGAGGCGCAGAAGTACCTGCAAAGCCTGGGCTTCGGCAGCGACCTGCCCCCCGTCAACCGGCGGCAGCAGGCCATCCGGGTGAGCCAGTGGGGGCAGGACAATTCCTTCCAGACCGACAAGCAGGACCTGCTGCGCTTCGGCAAGGGCGGCGTGGACGACGCGGAAGACGGCGAGGTGATCGTCCACGAGTACGGCCACGCGGTTCATGCCGCGCAGGTGCCCGGCTTCGGGGGCAGCCTGGAAGCGGGCAGCATCGGGGAGGCCTTCGGGGACTACCTGGCCCTGAGCGTGGGTGAGGCGGTGGCCCGTGCCCACAACGCGCCCATCCGCACGCCGCTCCCCTGCATTGCCGACTGGGACAGCACGAGCTACACGTCGGCCACGCCCCACTGCCTGCGCCGCACCGACACGGACAAGCACTACCCGGAGGACGTGGTGGGCGAGGTCCACGCCGACGGCGAGATCTGGTCCCGCGCCCTGTGGGACATCCGGCAGGCGCTGGGCGCGCGGACCGCCGACCGCATCATCGTCGATGCTCAGTTCCGCTTTGCGCCCGACACCAGCTTTGCCGCCGCCGCCCAGGCCACAGTGGACACGGCCAGGCAGATGTCTGGCTCTGCCGCCGCCGCGGCCGTCCGTCAGGCGTTCGTGGCGCGGGGCATCCTGAAGTGACCTGACGCCGGGAGGCTGAGCCATTCGCGCTATGGGCACTGTCCCGTCCCCGCGTCACGCTGGAGCGGTGTCCTCCCTCCCGTTCCCCTTTCCGGCGGTCCATTCTGTGCCCTGTGCCGGGGCACTGGCCGAACTGCTGCGCCGCGAGTATGCAGATTCGCCCACACTGAGCGTCCGGTTGCTCCGCCGCAACATCAACGATACCTCCCTGGTGCGGGGCCTGCCGGGCCACCAGAACGCCGTGCTGCGCGTGTACCGCTCGGGCTGGCGTTCGGAGGCGGAGGTAGCGTGGGAACTGGAGTTCATCGAGGGGGTCGCAGCGGCGGGTGTCCCTGTGTCTCGTCCGCTCGCCCGCCAGCATGGGGAGCTGTTCGGCGTCCTGCCTGCCGTGGAGGGGCCGCGTGTCTATGCGGTGTTCGAGCATGTGAGCGGCCGACTGCTGGAACCCTCCGAAGCGGACGCGGCAGCCTACGGAACGGCAGCGGCGCGGCTGCATACTGCGGCGGACGGCCTGGACCTGAACAGCAGGGGCGGGCAGAACCGCTTTCCCCTCGACCTCGACCACCTCATCACCGGGCCTCTGGAAGCCCTGCGCCCGCTGCTGGAAGGCAGCCCCGACCTTCTGCGCGAGCTGGAGGCCATCGCGGCCAGGACGCATACCAGGCTCGCGGCCCTCGCTCCCGCCCTGGAGTGGGGCCTGTGCCACGGCGACCTGCATGAGGGCAACGCCCGGCTGGGGGAGGACGGGGCCGTCCGGCTGTTCGATTTCGATTGCGGCGGCCCCGGCTGGCGCGCCTACGACCTGGCCGTGTACGGGTGGAGCCTGGCGTCCAACAGCGGCAATGACCCGGAGGTGGCCGAGCGGGCATGGCAGGCCTTTCTGGCGGCTTACCAGCAGGGCCGTTCCCTGGGCCAGGCCGACCTAGAGGCCATCCCACTGTTCGTGACCGCCCGTTCGCTGTGGTTCATGGGGTTAATGGCGGGCCGCGTCCACGAGTTCGGGACCGAGACGCTGGACGGCGGGTTTTTCGAGTACGTGCTGAACTTCCTGCGCGAGTGGGACGCGCGGCGGGACGGCTGACGCGCTGGCCCTGCCCGGTGGTGTGGCCCGGTCGTGTGGCTCGGCCTCTTATGTGCAAGTGGCCCTCCCCACCCTCCCCGGTGGCGCGTAGACTCCCCCCATGACCGCGCCCGCCCTCCGCCGTGATGTCCTCCTCACTTGCCCGCTCGACTGCCCGGACGCCTGCCGCCTCCGCATCACGCTCGCGCGCGGCGAGGACGGCGCAGAGCGCGCGGTGAAGCTGACGGGAGACGCGAACCACCCCTACACCAAGGGGTTCGCCTGTGCCAAGACGGTGCATTACCCCGCGCGGCAGAACCACCCTGGCCGCCCGCTGTACCCGCTGCGGCGCGTGGGCAAGAAAACGGACCCCGAACCCCGCTTCGAGCGCGTGACCTGGGACGAGGCGCTGGACGACATCGCCGGGCAGCTGCGGACGCTGCTGGACACCCGCGGTCCCCAGAGCATCCTGCGCTACAACTACGCGGGCACGATGGGCCTGATGGAAGGCGCGCACGTCCATGCCCTGTGGCGCGCGCTGGGCACGCCGGAACTCGACGAGACCATCTGCGCCACGGCAGGCACGGCGGCCTGGAGCATGGGCTACGGCGCGCGCTACGGCGTGGACCCGCTCGACGTGCCGCACGCCCGGCTGATCATCCTGTGGGGCATCAACTCCCTCAGCACCAACGTCCACCTCACCCCGCAGATGACGGCGGCGCGCAAGGCCGGCGCGCGCGTTATCCACATCGACCCCTACCGCAACCGCACGGGCCAGTACGCCGACACGCACCTCAAGCTCAGGCCCGGCACCGACGCGGCCCTCGCCCTGGGCGTGATGCACGAACTCTTCGCGCACGGCTGGACCGACGAGGCGTATATCGCGGAGGCGACGCAGGGCGTGGAGGAATTGCGGGAAGCTGCTGCTCCCTGGACCCCCGAACGCACCGCCTCAGTGACCGGCCTGACCGTGGAGGAAGTCCGCGACCTCGCCCACGCCATCGGCACCACGCGGCCTACCTACATCCGTGTCGGGTACGGCATGACCCGGCACGAGAACGGCGGGACGAACCTGCGCGCCGTCACGCTGCTTCCCGCCCTGACCGGCGACTGGCGGCACCGGGGTGGGGGGGTGGTCCTGAGCACCAGCGGGGCCTTCCAGCTCAACCGCTCCCGGCTGGGTGGGGCACACCTGATTCGGCCCGGCGTGCCCCACATCAACATGAACGAACTGGCGAACGCCCTCGCGCCCGAAGCTGGGTTAGGCGCACTCGTCGTCTACAACACCAACCCCGCCGTCGTCGCGCCCGATTCGGCCCGCGTGCGTGCCGGGATGGAGCGGGACGACCTGATGATGGTCGTGCTGGAACAGGCGATGACCGAAACCGCGCGGCTGGCGGACTACGTGCTGCCCGCGACCACCTTCATGGAGCACCCGGACCTCTACACCAGCTACGGTCACCACTGGCTCGGGTACAACCCCGCCGCCCTGGAGGCCCCCGGCGAGGCCCGCCCGAACACCTGGGTCTTCCAGCAGCTCGCCCGCCGCCTGGGCGTGACCGAGCCGTCGGTGTACTGGAGCATGGACGACCTGCTGGCCGAACTGCTGAACACGGAACACCCGCACCTGGCCGGAATCACGCCCGAGCGCCTGAAGGCCGAGGGCAGCGTCCACCTGAACCTTCCCGAGGCCTTTTTGCCCTACGCCCACGGGGCCGACACGCCCAGCGGCCGGGTGCAGCTCTCGCCCGCGCCGCAGCACCGGGAGGTTCAGGCCGCGCTCAACGCCGACTATCCCCTGCGCCTGCTCACGCCGCCCGCCCACCACTTCCTGAACAGCACCTACGGCAACCTGCCCCAGCTCACCCGCGCCGAGGGCAGCGAGCCGCACGTGATGATTCACCCCGCCGATGCGGAAGCCTATGCCCTGGCGGACGGCGAATACGCGGTGATTGCCAGCGAGGTCGGGCAGGCCACCCGCCGCGTGAAGGTGACGGAGGCGGTCCAGCCCGGCGTCGCCGTGTTGGAGGGGACGTGGTGGGGCCTTTCTGCTCCGGACGGCACCAGCATCAACGCCGTCACCGCGCAGACGCTCACCGACCTGGGCGGGGGGAGTACCTTCCACAACACGCGGGTGAGGGTGATGCCCCAGGGCTAGAAATCGAAGTAGACCCGGATGCCCTGGAACTTCTGCCCCCCCACCGCCTTGACGAAACACTCCACCCCATAGTGGTCGTCGGTCAGCAGTTTGAAGGCTGTTTTATGGGCGGGGATGCGCCGGTAGCACCCCTCAAGTTCCGCCGCCGTGTACTGCTTGCCGAAAGAGCGCCTGATCAGACGGACCAGAAAGGCAGTCGCGTCCGCGTTGTCTGCTGGGGTCACGGCCTGAATGCCCAGGATGGAACGGGACGGCGAGAGCGAGAGGCCCAGCTTCGCGTCCAGCCTGAGAAGCTGCAAGGACTGGAAGGCTCCTTCCCCTGCCTGGGTCGTGGCGAGGGCTTTGCAACCGTACATCCGGCAGAGTTCAAAGGTCCGGAGGTCAAACTTCGCGCCCAGGTAATCGCCTGAGGAGTACATCTGCGCCGGGGCAAGGCCACCTGACAGGATGGCGCTAGCAATGGTGGCCCTGAGCCAGGAATTCAGCTTGGAGCTGCGGCTCATCCCCTCACCCCTCCAGCATCCGCGCCCAGCCCTCCGGGTCCTCGCCCACCGTCAGCACCTTGCCGCCGCGCACCAGCGGCAGCCGCAGCAGCTCCGGCGTCTCCATGACGCGGGCGATGATGCCTTCCTCAGTGGTCCGCAGGTAGGCGAGGTTGCTGCGCTCGTAGGCCTTGCCTTCCAGGTCCAGCAGGGCGTTCAGGCCGAACTTCTGCACGAAGCGGGCCAGTTCGCCTTTGGCTATCGGGCGTTCCTTCAGGTCCACGAAATGAATCTTGACCTTGCGCTCCTTGAAAAACCGCTCGGCGGCACGGGTGGCGGCACTTTTTTTCAGGCCGAACATCTGGACTTGGGGGGCGGTCATGGGGGAAGTGTAGCGGCCAGCGACCAGCAACCAGCTTCCAGCAAAAAGCCCCGGCGTTGGCCGAGGCAAAAGCTGCTCTGGCGGCTGGAAGCTGGCCGCTTAGTTCGTATACAGCCCCAGCCCCTCGTCCACCCCGCCCACCGGCAGCCCCAGGTGGTCGTAGGCGTGGGCGGTGGCGACGCGCCCTCGGGGGGTGCGCTTGATGAAGCCGAGCTGGATCAGGTACGGCTCGTACACGTCCTCCAGCGTCAGGGCGTCCTCGCTGATGGCGGTGGCGAGGGTGTCCACGCCGACGGGGCCGCCCGCGAAGCGGTGAATCAGGGTTTCGAGGTACTTCTTGTCGCGGTCGTCGAGTCCGGCGGCGTCCAGCCCCTGCTTGTCCAGCGCGTCGTGCGCCCGCTCCAGCCCGATGACGCTCTCGCCCGCCACGTCGGCGTAGTCGCGCACGCGCCGTAGGAGCCGCTTAGCGATTCGCATGGTGCCGCGCGAACGTGCGCCGATTTCCAGGGCCGCGTCGTCCTCCAGCCCGAAGCCCAGCAGGCGGGCGTCACGCAGCAGGTTGGTGCCGATCTCCTCGGCGGTGTAGTACTCCAGGTGTTCGATGATCCCGAAACGGCTCCGCATCGGCGCGGTGATCAGGCCGGGCCGGGTGGTCGCGCCCACCAGCGTGAAGCGCGGGAGGGGCAGCTCGATGGTGCGCGCCGCCGGTCCCTGCCCCAGCACGATGTCCAGCTTGAAATCCTCCATCGCCGGGTAGAGGTGTTCCTCGGCCACCCTGCCCAGCCGGTGAATCTCGTCGATAAACAGCACGTCGCCTTCCTCCAGGCTGTTCGTGAGGATGGCGGCCAGATCGCCGGGTTTCTCGATGGCGGGGCCGGAGGTGACCCGGATATTCACGCCGAGTTCGTGCGCAATGATGTGCGCCAGCGTGGTCTTGCCCAGGCCGGGCGGCCCGAACAGCAGCGTATGGTCGAGGGCTTCCTTGCGGCCCTTGGCGGCCTGGAGGTACACCCCCAGCTTTTCCTTGAGCCGCGCCTGGCCCACGTACTCCGTCAGGCTCTTGGGGCGCAGGGCGGCGTCGAGCGGTTCGGTCATGCGGCTATATTACGCTATTTCCGAAATATAGATGTAGGGTACGCGGTTCAGTGATTCTACCTGAAATGAATCCCTACCTAATATTCTGCCCTTGACATAACCAGAAATGTGACTTAAGCTAAGTTGTCGAGCCAAACCGCTTCACTGCCCAGGAGGGAACGCATGACCGTACAGACCCAGCACGCCCCCGGAACCGCCGCCTGGTACGACCTCACCACCGCGAAGCCGGAGGAAACCCGGCGGTTTTACGGCGACCTCTTCGGCTGGACCTTCGAGGATCAGGGGCCGGAGTTCGGGCATTACCACATGGTCCGCCAGAACGGTCACGCTGTCGCCGGATTCATGCTCAAAGCCCCGGAAATGGCCCAGATGCCCAGCGCCTGGACGGTCTATTACAGCAGCGCCGACGCCCAGGCTGATGCCGCCCGCATCCGGGAACTGGGGGGCCAGGTCATGGTGGACCCCATGCAGGTGCAGGAGCTGGGGCACATGCTGGTCGCCGCCGACCCCACCGGCGCGGTGTTCGGCCTGTGGCAGCCCCTGGCGTTCGGGGGGTCCGAACTGGAGAACGAACACGGCAGCATGGCCTGGCAGGAGGTGAACACCCGTGACGCGGCAGGGGCACGGACCTTCTACACGCAGCTTCTCGGCGTGACCAGCGAAGCCATGCCGGGCGGCGTGACCTACCACATCCTCAAGCAGGGGGAGGGCAACGTCGGTGGAATCATGCAGATGGAAGGGGAACACTGGCCCGTCTCCGTTCCTCCGCACTGGATGCCCTACTTCGCCGTGAACGACATCGGGCAGGCTGTCCGGGTCGCTGGCGAGAGCGGCGGCAGCGTCCGCGTGCCCCCCTTCGACACGCCTTACGGCCGGGTGGCTGTCCTGGCCGACCCCGACGGCGCGGTCTTCAGCGTGGTGGAGCTGGGCAGGAGCTGACCTTTTGTCGGGGTGGGGCAGGCGGTCTGCCCATTTGCCGCCGCCCACCTCCCCCCTGTTCCCGTCCCCACTCTCAGGAGGTTGCGTGTGCCCACCAAGACTCCCACCACTGCCGGAATGCCCGTCTGGCTCGACCTGATGACCCCCCATTCGGAAGCCATTCGCCCCTTTTACGAGGCCCTGCTGGGCTGGACCTTCGAGCAGCGGGGGTCCGAGAAGGGTGACTACGGCGTCGCTCTGTCCGGTTCCCGGCCCGTCGCGGCCGTCGTTCCTCCCTTCAGGGGCCAGAGCCTCTGGTTCCTTTACTTTGCCAGCACCGACGTGCAGGCAGACGCGGAGCGCCTGCGCGAGCTGGGCGGGCAGGTCAGCCTGGGGCCGCTGCGGGTAGGCGACCACGGCCACCTGCTGATGGCGACCGACCCGACCGGTGCGCCGTTCGGTCTGTGGCAGTCGGGCCAGCCGCAGGGCCTGGGCCGGACCGGCGCTCCCGGAACCTTCGCCTGGGCCGAGTTGCAGACCCGTGACGCCGACCGCGCCCGCGACTTTTACACCGCCCTGTTGAATAACACCAGCCGGAAGGTCCCCGGCATGGAGTACCACACCCTTTACCGGGGCCAGGACCAGAACGTTGGGGTGATGCAAATGGACGAGATTCACTGGCCGCCGGACCTGCCCTCGCGCTGGATGCTCTACTTCTCCGTCACGAACACCGACGAGGCGGTGCGGACGGCCCAGGCGAGCGGCGGACGCCCGCTGTCCGCCCCCCACGATTCCCCCTATGGGCGGCTGGCCGTGCTGCAAGACCCCGCCGGCGCGACCTTCTCGGTCATTCAACTGCCGTAGCAAGGAGAGGAACCTTGAAACTTCTGCTCACGTCCGCCGGGATCACCAACCCCAGTATTCAGGGCGCGCTGATAGACCTCCTGGGTCAGCCGATCGCCGACGCCAACGCCCTCTGTATTCCCACGGCGGGATACGGGCACCCGCAGGGCAGTCCTGGTGGGGCCTGGCGGTTCATCAGCGGGCGAGAACCCAGAACCCCCATGTGTGAGCTGGGGTGGAAATCCCTGGGCGTGCTGGAACTCACGGCGCTGCCCAGCATCGGCGAAGAGCGCTGGGTTCCCTGGGTGCGGGAGGCAGATGTCGTGCTGGTGAATGGCGGCGACGCCCTGTACCTGCATCACTGGATGCGGGCGTCCGGGCTGGCGGACCTCCTGCCGTCGCTGCACGAAACCGTCTGGGTAGGGCTGAGCGCCGGGAGCATGGTGATGACCCCCCGGATCGGGGAGGACTTCGTGGGCTGGACGCCGCCCACCGGGGGAGATGAAACGCTGGGCATGGTTGATTTTTCGATCTTTCCGCATCTGGACCACAAGGATCTGCCGGAAAACACCCTGGCCGACGCGGAAAGGTGGGCGGCTGGCATCCAGGGCCCAGCCTACGCGATTGACGATCAAACCGCGATCAAAGTGCAGGGCGGCAGCAGCGAGGTTATCTCCGAGGGGCACTGGAGGCTCTTTACGCCGTAGCCCCGAGAGCCTCGGCGAACTTGCCTGCGATCTTTGGCCTTTGCGGGAGCCTCGCCGGGTCACGCAGAGATTTTGCTGTCGCCAGCGCGGGTGGCCCTCACTTCAACGGGGACACTCGCTTCAGCGTCCGTACACCCGGATCAGCCCTGGCAGGTCGCGCGCCAGTTCGCCGTCCAGCACTGCCGCGTTGTTGTAGACGCGCACAAAGCGGCCCTGCGGGTCCACCACCCGCACCTCGTCGCCGTGAATCCGGGCCGCCTCGGTCGCGCCGCCGGGCACCTCGTCCTCAGGGTCGGTGTCCTCGTGGGTTGCCCCGGCCTGAGCGTTGCCTTGAACCTGGTGGGCGCTGTGGTCGGCAGGTCGATTCTGCACCTGCATGTTGGCCACGTACATCACGCGGGCGGCCTCGTCGATGGTGGCGGCCTCGCCCGTCAGGCCGGTAAAGGCCGGGTCGAAGCGGTTCAGGTAGTCGCGCAGCACGTTCGGGCGGTCATGTTGCGGGTCCACCGTGATCAGCTGCACCTGCACCCGCTCCCGCTGCCCCGGCGTCAGGCCCGCGTAGGTGTTTTTCAGGTTCGCCAGCGTGGCCGGGCACACGTCCGGGCAGCGCACGAACCCGAAGAACACCAGCCGCAACTTACCGCCCGAATCGCTCAGCGTGGTCGCCTGTCCCCGGTCGTTCACCAGGCGCAGGGCGGGCAGGGAAACGGGCGTATCCAGCGCCGTCCCCCCGGTCGGCTGCGGGAAAACCTGGCGGGAAACCAGCACCCCTGCCAGAACCGCCGCCAGAGCCAGGAGCGCCGCCGTGAGCCATTTCATACGGTGCAGGCTAGGGGAGGGGAGGGGGGCGGGGTGTCCCAGGGCAGGGGTTAGGCGTGAGGAAAAGAGATGGGCGGGAACGCTTCTGCACGTTCCCGCCCATCCCTGAAATCCTAAAACCTAATTCCTAACCCCTAGCGCCTACCACGCGTAGAAGATCGCCACGATAAACAGCCACACCACGTCCACCAGGTGCCAGTACAGGCTGGCGGGGGTGAGGGAACCGTGGTTGTACTTGTCCATCTTGCCGGTCAGGGCCTGGTAGTACGGCAGGGCGATGCCGGTGCCGCCGATCAGGATGTGCAGACCGTGCAGGCCGACGATGATGAAGAAGCACGACTGCCAGAGGTTCTGCTTCCAGTCGTTCTCGTGGCCGAACAGCGAGAACTCGTACACCTGGAAGATCATGAACAGCGCGCCCAGGATCAGGGTGATGAAGAGGCCCAGCCGGAACCAGGTGTAGCGCCCGTGGTGGTGATCCTGCTCGGCCTTGTGAATCACGAACGAGGAGGACACCAGGATCAGGGTGTTCAGCGCGGCCAGCCAGATGTTCGGGCGCAGTGCGGGCGGCTCGGCGTGGCCGCTGATGCGTAGGTACACGTACCCGGCGATCAGCACGCCGAAGAGGCCCACTTCCGAGATGATGAACCACGCCATGCCCATGAAGCCGTTGTCGTACTTCGTGAGGTGGTGGTGTTCGACCGGCACGGCGTACTCGCGCGTTCCCGCCCACTTGAACAGCGCCCACAGGAAGAAGGGAATGCTGAGGTACAGCACGATACTGGCGAACACGTGGCTGGGGCTGGCGCTGAAGAAGGGTTGCAGCCCGCCCGCCGGGGTGTAGTTGGTGAACCAGCCGAAGCTCAGGCCGTAGCCCATGAAGAACAGGGCCAGCGCCGTCAGGAAGGGCCAGATGGAGTCCACCGGCAGGTGGATGGTCTTGGGGTCCACCGGAATGAGCTTCTCACCGCTCTTTTCCCAGTCGTAGAGGGGACGCTCGGTGGGGAAGGTGGTGGGGAAATCGTGCGCGAAGTTGTAGGCGGCGGGCGGGGAAGCGGCCGTCCATTCCAGGGTGAAGCCGCCCCAGGGGTTCGGGCCGGCGGTGATGGGCCGACGCATGCTCTGGAGCATGTTGTAGACCCACACGATGCCGCCCGCCAGCAGCGTCAGCGCCCCCAGCGTGGAGATGAAGTTCAGCTCGGTCCAGGCGAAGTTGCCTTCCGGGTAGGTGTAGTAGCGCCGCGGCATACCCAGCAGCCCCAGGATGTACTGCGGCAGGAAGGTCATCCACGAGCCGACCATGATCAGCCAGAAGTGAATCAGGCCCAGCTTCTCGTCCAGGAAGCGCCCGGTCATCTTGGGCCACCAGTAGGCGATGCCGCCGAAGACCAGGAAGGCCGTGCCGAACATCATCACGTTGTGGAAGTGCGCCACCACGTAGTAGGACATCGTGACCTGGTAGTCGAAGGGAATCATGCCCAGGCTGACGCCGGTGATTCCGCCTACCAGGAAGTTGAAGATGAAGCCCACCAGCCAGTAGGTCGGCGTCTTCATCAGGATGCGTCCGCCCCACAGGGTGCCGATCAGGTTGAAGATCTTGACGCCGGTGGGCACGGCCACGATCAGCGTGGCGACGGCAAAGGCGATCTGCCAGGCTTCGGGCAGACCCACCGCGAACATGTGGTGCGCCCACACCAGCAGCGACACCAGCACGATGCCCAGCAGCGAGTACACCATCACGCGGTAGCCGAACAGCGGCTTGCGCGCCATGGTGGAGGCGATCTCGGCGGCGATGCCCAGGTAGGGCAGCAGCATCACGTACACCGCCGGGTGCGAGTAGAACCAGAAGAACTGCTGCATCAGGATCGGGGTGCCGCCGATGCCGGGGTTGAACATCGAGAGGCCCAGCTTGAGTTCCAGGTAGGTGACCAGCGCGGCGGCGGTCAGGCCACCCAGGCTGACCAGCTGAAGCAGGCTGGTCGCAAAGATGCTCCAGGCAAAGATCGGCATCTTCCACAGGCTCATGCCGGGCGTGCGTAGGTTGATGACCGTGGCCGCGAAGTTCGCGCTGCCCAGCAGCGACCCGATGCCGTTGAGGATCACGGCCACCATGAACACGCTGGTGCCGGTCTGGTTGCCGTCCACCGAGAGGGGATAGTAGAAGGTCCAGCCCACGCCCGGCGCGCCGCCGTTCCACAGGCCGGTGATCACCAGGATCAGGCTGAAGATAAAGAGCCACACCGCGAAGGTGTTCACGCGGGGCAGCGCCACGTCACGCACCCCGAGCTGGAGCGGCAGGAAGAAATTCCCGAACCCGAACAGCCCGATCGGGATCAGGAAGAAGAAGATCATGACGGCGGCGTGCAGCGTCAGCACCTGGTTGTAGGTGTGGCCCACCAGGAACGTCAGGTCGGGAAGCGCCAGTTGCAGGCGGATCGCCACCGCGAGGAGGCCCCCGATCCCGAAGGCGACGATGGACGTGATGATGTACAGCAGCCCGATCTTCTTGTGATCGGTGGTCATCATGTAGTCCTTGATAACCTCCCAGGCCCCCCGGCGTGGGGCGGCGGTGGTCTGCGGTGCGTGCTGAACCGTCACGGGTTCCCTCCTTCGGCGCTGTTGCCGATGACCGGCACACCACGCCAGTAGTCCGCCTCTTCCGGCAGGCGCAGGCTGCGCAGGTAGGCGACCACGTCGTCGATCTGCGCGTCGGTCAGCAGCCCGGCCTTCTGCGTCTTGCCGTTGAGGGTGTAGGTGCCGCCGTCATAGGCGGGCATCAGGCTGCCGGGCTTGAGGGCCGGGCTGTGCTTGATCCAGGGGTGCAACAGCTCCCTTGCCCGCTCGCCTTCCCACATGCCCGCGCCCAGGGTGCGGCGCGTGCCGAAAAAGCTCAGGTCTGGTCCCGCCGCGCCCGCCGCGGGGGTGCCCTGCACGCGGTGGCAGGCCGCACACGCCAGCGCGCCGGTCGCGGGGTTGCCCTGCATGAACAGCGTGTAGCCGCGTGCCTCGGCACTGCCGGGGGTGGGCGTGGGGGCGCGGTAAGCCTGCGCCGCCGTCAGGAAGGTGTTGTAACGGGCCGGGTCGAGCGCGATCACCTTGAAGCGCATGTTCGCGTGGCTGGCCCCGCACAGCACGTTGCAGTTGCCCTGGTAGACGCCCGGACGGTCCGTCTGGATCTGCCAGGTCTTCTGAGTGCCGGGCGTCGCGTCACGCTGGCCGCCCAGGTTGGGTGCCCAGAAGGCGTGAATCACGTCGCCGCTGGTGGCCGTCACCGATATCCAGTCGCGGGTCGGAATCACCAGTTCGTTGCCGTTGGTGACGTTGCCGCCTGCCGCCGCGGGTGCGGCCGGATACCCGAAGTTCCACCAGAACTGCTTACCCAGCACGTCCACCTTCACGGCGTTTTGCGGGACGGGGTTCAGGCGGGCCAGCGAGCGCACCGCCAGCAGGCTGAGCAGCATCACGATAATCACCGGCACGACCACCAGGATGGTTTCCAGCCGGTTGTTGCCGTGAAACTGCTGCGGCGGCGCGTCGTTGTTTTCCTCGCGGAACTTGCGGACCGTGTAGAACAGCGCGTACGACACCCCGATGAAAATGATGATCGAGAGGACGATGGCCGGGATGCTCATCCACAAGATCTCGCGGTTGTAGGCGGACGCCATGTCCCCGAAGGTCAGCAGTTGCTGCGACTGGCACCCGGTCAGCAGCGCCGCGCCCGCACCCACGAGCACGGTCCGCGCGAGCGGGCGCGTCAGGCTCCGGGGCTGCCCATGCGGGGGTGGTCCGCGCCTGTGGCGGCTATGGTTGGTGTTCAACATCACTCCTTTCCTCGCCTCCTAGTCTAAAGCGTTGCCCGGGCTTTTGTGCCCCGGTAAACAGCCGCATTGCGCGCGGTTTCCACGCGCGTTCGACCGAGCGGTCAGGCTCTCCCCATGAGAGCAGCTTGAGGGGTGGGCAAGTGTCCTGACAGGTTGTGGGGGGTGGGCAGTGGGCAGTGGGGAAAGAAGAAAGGCAGCCCGTTTGGACCGCCTGCTTCCATGTTCCATGCGCCGCCTTATACGGATTCCGTCTGTTCCGTTTACAAATCGGCTCTCTTCCGATTTGTAAACTCCACGCCCGGAACCCGTTTTTCTCCCACTCGCTCTGCTCGGATTGAATCACTGCGTCAACGATTCCATCGGAGTCCGCCTTAGCCCAGCAGCACCCGGTCCACCGCGCCCATCAGGAACAGCAGCGCGAGGTAGAGCATCGAGTACAGGTAAAGGGGCACCGCGACCTTGCGCTCGACCGCGTTGCCGGCCATCACGTGCCGGTAAAGCCGCCAGGA
Organism: Deinococcus carri; assembly: GCF_039545055.1. NCBI lineage: Bacteria > Thermotogati > Deinococcota > Deinococci > Deinococcales > Deinococcaceae > Deinococcus > Deinococcus carri. Next base: position 36,971 of record NZ_BAABRP010000019.1, on the reverse strand, counting down.
ATCGCGCAGCAGCAGCGCGCCCAGGGCCAGCGCCGACAGGAAGTAGATCCAGCCGACCTCCTGGAAAAACACCGGCATTACCGACAGCACGACCGTGTAGATGGCGTACAGGCCGATCTGTGCGACCGTCAGCCGATCGCCGTGGACCACCGGCAGCATGGGGATGCCGACCTCGCGGTATTCCTCCTTGATCATCAGGGCCAGTGCCCAGAAGTGCACCGGCGTCCAGAAAAAGATGATGGCGAAGAGGAACCACGCGAAGAGGTTGAGGTCGCCCGTCACGGCGGCCCAGCCCACCAGCGGCGGGAAGCACCCGGCGGCCCCGCCCAGCACGATGTTGTGCCAGGTGTTGCGCTTAAGCCACAGCGTATACACGACCACATAGGTGAGGAACCCCGCCAGACTCATCCAGGCGGCCAGCGGCGTGGCCCAGACCCACAGCATCACGAAGGACAGGACTTGCAGGGCGCTGCCGAAGATCGCCGCGTCGCGGGTGGAGATCAGGCCGCTGGTGGTGGGCCGGGTCGCGGTGCGCTTCATCTTGAGGTCGATGTCGCGGTCGATGATCATGTTGAACACGCCCGCCGACCCCGCCGACATGTATCCGGCGAGGCTCACCACGACGAGGAGCCACAGCCCCGGCCAGCCGCGCGCCGCCATGAACATCGCCGTGAGGGTGGTCCACAGCAGCAGGCTGATCACCTTGGGCTTGGTCAGCGCCAGGTAGTCACGCCAGGTCGCGCGGACCGGCCGGGGCGGGCTGCCCACACCGGAAGCGGGCGTCACGTGGTCGGTGGTCATGCCGCCACCGACTTCCGCGCCGCAGGGTGGACCCGGCGCAGGGCCGTCAGGGCCTCATAGCCCAGCAGCACCATGCCCAGCCACATCAGGCACGCCAGCAGCAGGTGCGTGAGCTGCATCCAGGCCGGTGCGTGCAGCGCCACGTTCACGAAGCCCGCCAGCACCTGCGCGCCGATCAGGCCCAGCAGCACTCCGCCCCAGCGGGTCACGCCCGGCGAGGGCCGCAGGCGGCGTAGCGCCCCCACCAGCCAGACCAGATACACGCTGGTCAGGATGGCGAGCATGGGGTGAATCACGCGCAGGTTCTCGATCAGGGTCGCCGTGCTCCCGTAGTCGCGCCACACCGTGTCGAGGGGCGTGCCGGGGGCCGGGGCGAACAGCAGGTCGCCCAGCGCCGTCACCGCGCCCGCCATGCCCAGCAGCAGCGTCAGCCCCAGGCCCAGCGCGAGCAGGCCCAGCGTGCGCCCTTGCCCGCGCAGCCGCAGCACCGGGCGGCCCGAGGCCCACAGCGCCGTGAGCAGCAGCGCCCCCAGCAGCAGGAAGGTGTTCGCCAGATGCACGCCCTGCACAAAGCCGCGCGCGGGGTCGGTCGAGTCGGCGGTCAGGCCCAGCAGCACCTGTGCGCCGCCCACCAGCCCCTCGGCCAGGATCAGCACGAAGGTGAGGACCGCGCCCAGCCGCGCGGGGTGGCCCCGCGGCGCGGTGCGAAAGGCCAGCGCGATCAGGCCCAGCGCCAGCAGGCCGCTCGCGCCGCTGGTCAGGCGGTGGCTGAACTCGATGACCGTGTGGAGCTGAGGACTCTGCGGCACCACCACGCCGTTACACAGCGGCCAGTGGTCGCCGCAGCCTGCCCCCGCCCCGGTGAGGCGCACGACCGCACCCCACAGGATCACCAGCACGTTGTAGACCAGTGCCGCCCAGGCCAGTCGGGGAAGCCACGCCCCCGCCCGTGACCGGGGCACCGTCAATGCGCTGCTCACTTCACTTCACCTTCCTTCCGACCGCCCACCTGGGTGGGTCCGGTTCATCCCCGCATTCTAGGCAGGTCGGGAGGCTGAAGATTGTCCCCTGCCTTTCCTCATCCGCCTGGTTACGTGGCCGCGACTCGCCCCGGACACCTGCCCCCTGCCGGCCCCCTAGACTGCGCGGGTGGCGTCGATCATCAACCAGTGGGCAGTTATCACCATCGTCCTGAGCGGCATCACGCTCGTGGTCGGCGTGTTTTTCATCCGGCGCGGCAACCGCGAGGCGCACATGCGGGCCATGCTGCTGGCCAGCGCCCTGGCGACCATTTTTCTGGTGCTGTACCTCACCCGCCTGGGCCTGGGCTACGAGAAGAAGTACGCCGGACCCGCCGAGTGGCGCGGCGCGTACTACTTTCTCCTGATCAGCCACATCATTCTGGCGGCGGCGAACCTTCCGCTGGCTCTCCTGGCCCTCTGGAATGCCGGGAAGGGGCTGCGGGCCGCGGGCAACCTGCAAAATATCGACGCTCCCGCCGCCCGCCCCTGGTTTGGCCGCCACCGCGCCTGGGTACGCTGGACGGTGCCGGTGTGGCTGTACGTGGCCGTGACGGGCTGGATCATCTACCTCGTGCTGGGGCGCTGGGGCGAGGTGATGCAGGGGTAGCGATCAGCCCTCAGCTTGCAGCCAGAGCCACTGACGGCTGATTGCTGACGGCTCAAAGCTGATACCTTCCCCCCATGAAACGCAGTGTCCCCGACCTCATGACCGCGCAGGAACCGCTGGTGATGGTCACGGCCTACGACTACCCCGGCGCGCGGCACGCCGAGGCGGCGGGTGTGGACCTGATTCTGGTCGGGGACAGCCTGGGGAACGTGGTGCTGGGCTACGACTCGACCGCGCCCGTCACGCTGGACGACATGATTCACCACGCGCGGGCCGTGCGCCGGGGCGCGCCGGACACCTTCCTGGTCGTGGACCTGCCCTTCGGCACCTACCACACCGGGGTCACGGACGCGATGCGCCACGCCGTGCGCGTGATTCAGCAGACGGGCGCGGACGCCGTGAAGCTGGAAGGGGCCACGCCCGAGGTGCTGGAGGTCGTGCGGGTGCTGGCCCGCAACGGCATTCCGGTGATGGGCCACGTGGGGCTGATGCCGCAGACTGCCACCGCCCAGGGTGGCCTGAAGGTGCAGGGCAAGGACGAGGAGAGCGCCCGCCGCACCCTGGAAGGCGCGCTGGCGCTGGAGGCGGCGGGAGCCTTCAGCGTGGTGCTGGAGGCGATTCCGGCCCGGCTGGCGAGGCTGATTACCGAGCGGCTGCACGTGCCCACCATCGGCATCGGGGCGGGGGTGCATTGCCGGGGCCAGGTGCTGGTGTACCACGACCTGCTGGGCCTCTACGAGGGCGAGGAGAAGAAGCTCGCCAAGCGCTACGCCGAACTGGGCCGCGAGGCGCGCGAGGCCATCGCCGCCTATGCCCGCGAGGTCCGCGCCCGCGAGTTCCCGACCAAGGATCAGAGCTTCGTGATGAAGGACGACGTGCTGGGCAAGCTGTACTGAGAGGCCGGGCTGGACCGCAAACGGCCCTGACCTTTCAAGCGGCCTGACAGAAGCGGACAGAAGAGACGGTGCTTTTCCACAACGGCCGGAATCTGCCCGGCCGGATCTGACGGGGGGGAAGGGTGACCCCCACTCACCCCCGCCGCGCCCCGCCAGGTGCCTGCGCAAATCGTTTGATGTGATGCTATGACTGTCTGGAGATGACGTCCGGCTCCCTTCATCCCCAGGATCTGCCTGTGCGCATCACCCGGCTGTATTTCAGGGTGCTGGTGCCTGTGGTGGCTATGGCTATTCTCTGGACCATGCTGGTGCCCACGCCCAGCCTGAATGTGCCGGTTCTGGTGTTCACGGGCCTGCTGCTGCTCGCCGCCGCCGTCTATTCCTGCCTGCCGCCGCGCTGGGAATGGGGGCTGCGGCTGAGCTTTGCGCTGGGGCATCTGCTGTTCCTCCTGGCCCTGGCGCTGTTCAGTGACCAGCTCGGCATTCCGCATGCGGCCCTCCTGACTGCGCGCAGCATCGTGCTGCTGCTCACGCCGGTCACGGTGCTGGCCTGGAGCATGCTGTTTTTTGATCGGCCCCGCATCGGGCGGCTGCTGAGTTTCAGTCTGGCGCTGCTGGCCACGCTGCTCACCGTACGCTGGAATGCAGAGTTGCCGGAGGCCAGTTCCGCGACCAGCGTTCTCCTCCTGATCATCTGCCTGGTGACCCACGTGTTCGGCTGGGCGGTCACGGGGCTGCAACGGCGGCTGACGCTGGGAGAGAGGCACGCCCGCCTGGATGCCCTGACCGGGCTGCTCAACCGCCGCGCCTTTGAGGAGGCGTGCGAGGGGGCCGCGCCGCCCGGGGTCCTGGCCGTGCTCGACATCGACCACTTCAAGCAGGTGAACGACCGGCACGGGCACGAGGCCGGGGACCGGGTGCTGCGCTCGGTGGCCGACGTGCTGCTCGACACCGTGGGCGGGTGTGGCCGGGTCTACCGCTGGGGAGGGGAGGAGTTCGCGGTCTGCCTGCCCGACGCCTGTGCCGCGAGTGCCCATGACCTGCTGGAACAGGTCCGCCACGAGGTGGCCCGGCGGTCCTTCATCGGCGGTCAGCATGTCACCCTCAGCATCGGCCTCAGCGCCTATGGCCCCGGCCTGCCCCTGCGCCGCGCCTTTACCCTGGCCGACGCGGCCCTGCGGAGTGCCAAGGCCACGGGGCGCGACCGCATCGTGGTGGCGGCGGTGTAAAGCAGGTGGTGTGGGGCAGGCGGTTGGGGTGGCCCACCCAAGACCAAGAGCGTTCGCCCTGGCCCAGGCGAACGCTCTTTTCTGCATTCCTACAACCGGACGCCTGTCCTCAGTTCCAGCGGCCCCCGCGCTGCTGGCGCACTTCCGGCTCGGGGGCGGCGTAGGTTTCCTCGGCCCGGCTGAGCTTCTTGCGCCCGTAGAGGCCCTCCAGGATGAACTCGGCGGCGCTGGCCCGCACGGCGTCCTCGCCGCTGTTCGCCACCTGTGCGGCCAGGTCGGTCAGGCCCGGCACGGTGCGCGTCGCCTTCATCGCGGCCCCGGCGTCCCCGGCCTGCGGGAAACGGAAGACGTTGCCGTCCTCGAACCACTTTTCCAGGTCGCGGGTGTCGGCGGAGGCATAGCGGCGGGCGTACACGGCCCCGGCGGCCTTGCGGATCACGTCGCGGGCCACCACGTCCGCGCCCTTGAGTTCGCCCTCGTACTCGAGTTCCAGCTTGCCGGTGATGGCGGGCAGGCCCGCGTACACGTCGCTGACGCGCACCACCGGCAGGTCGCCCGACACCAGCGCGCGGCGCTCGGCATTGGCGGAGGCGAGTTCCATCAGGCTGATGGGGAGGCGCTGCGACACGCCGCTGAGCTTGTCCACCCGCCCGTCCTCGCGGGCCTGGAAGGCGATCTCCTCGATCAGCTCCGCGATAAAGTCAGGCACCACGACGCCCTCGGCCCTCACGGCCTCCTGCGCGGTGATGTCCATGCCCAGCCGCACGTCGCTGGGGTAGTGGGTGCGAATTTCACTGCCGATGCGGTCCTTGAGCGGCGTGACGATCTTGCCGCGCGCGGTGTAGTCCTCGGGGTTGGCCGAGAAGACCAGCATCACGTCCAGCTCCAGCCGGATGGGGTAGCCCTTGATCTGCACGTCCCCCTCCTGAAGGATGTTGAAGAGGGCCACCTGCACCTTGGGCGCGAGGTCGGCCAGCTCGTTCACCGCGAAGATGCCCCGGTTGGCACGCGGCAGCAGCCCGAAGTGCATCGAGCGGGTGTCGCCCAAGCTGGTGCCCAGGCGGGCGGCCTTGATGGGGTCCACGTCCCCGATCAGGTCGGCCACCGTCACGTCGGGGGTGGCGAGCTTTTCCACGTAGCGGTCGTCGCGCGGCAGCCAGCGGATCGGGAGGTCCAGACCGTGCGCCTCCAGCAGGTGACGGCCCTCCGACCCGATGGGGTTGAGGGGGTCGTCGGGCATGTCCACGCCGTCGATCACGGGCACGACCTCATCGAGCAGACCGGTAATCGCGCGCAGGATGCGGCTCTTGGCCTGGCCGCGCAGGCCCAGCAGGATGAAGTTCTGGCGGGCCAGCAGCGCGTTCGTGAGCTGCGGAATTACGGTCTCGTCGTAGCCGACCACACCGGGGAACAGGTCCTCGCCGCTCCGCAGCTTGCGCGTCAGGTTGTCCCGCACCTCGTCCTGCACGGTCCGCACCTGGCCGTCGAAGGGCGTGCGGCCCGCGTACTCCGGCGTCTGAAGCAGTTCTCCCAGCGTCCTGGCCTTCACCTGTCCCAATGCGGCTGTCATGATGCGCGGAAGCTAGCACGCGCACCAGCGCGGGAATGTGCCGATGGCAGCGGTGGTAAGGCGCGGAGGGACGCCCTTCCGGCTCTTTGCGGCCTCCAGGCGGCGCGGCGATTCACCGCCACCTGCCGGATTTCGCCCCTGGCCGGGGGAGGCCTCTGGCTGGCCTTTTGCCCGAGTCGGCCTGCCGCGTGCTCTGACCAGCAGACCCGAATGCCTCAGGAGGACGCTGCGGAGCTGCTCGCTGTCGCCGCTTGGTCGTCTTCCAGCACCTTGTAGGCGCAGACGGCGGCCAGCGCGGCGAGTTCGGGCGGCATGTCCCCGAAGTCCAGGTGAACGTCCTTGCCCTCGACCACGCCGCCAATCCGGCCTTCCAGCCACTTGCCGTTCACATGCAGGTCCACGTCCTTGCCGCTGAGCCGTCCGGAGAACCGCCCGGTGACCCGCCCTCCGCCGAGGTTCAGGTGAACGTCGTCCCCGTCCACCCGCCCGCCCAGGCGCACGTCCACGCCGCGCGGCGTCACGTCCCCGTCCACGTCGAACCCGGCGAAGGTTCCCCCGACGCGGCCGTCCACGTCCCCCGCCCTCAGCGTGAGGTCCAGGTCCTTGCCCTGGAAGCGGCCACCGATGCGCCCACGCAGCCCCTCGCCGTCCCACTCGGCGTGCAGGTCGTAGCCCTGGGTTACTCCACCGATGCGTCCATTCAGCTTGCTCATGTGTTCCGGTACGTGGTCTGGCGGACGGAAGTTGCCACAATGCCCGGCGTGATTCGCCCCGCCCTCCCCGCTGACGCCCTGACCCTCGCCCGGCACCGTTACCCCGCCGAAACCGATGCCCCCGAGCGGCCCGTCTACGCCGCCTGGGTCGCGGACGCGCTGGAACGCGGTCGGTACGTCGGATTTCTGGCCGCCCCGGACGGGGGAGAGGTGGTGGCCGGTGCGGGCCTGACCCTGCTGGAATGGGGACCTTCGCGCGGCGACCCGCAGCCGTACCGGGCGCGGGTGGTGAACGTCTGGACGCACCCCGGCTGGCGGCGTCAGGGCCTCGCCCGCGAACTGGTCATGCGCTGCCTGCAAGCCGCCCGCGAGCGAGGCATCACCCGCGTCAGCTTGGGCACCAGCGAGATGGGGCGGGGGCTGTACGAGGGGCTGGGCTTCCGGGCACGGGGGACGGAGATGGAGTTGGTCCTGAAGTAGAGTTTGGGGCTACTGCACGTAGTCCGAGTCGCCGATGTGCAGGACATCATTGGACATCCGGTAGAAGAACAGCCGCTTTTGCCCCCCGTCGGCGTAGTTCAGCGTGATGCCGTAGCGGCTGACACTGTACTTGCCCGAGGTGCTGCTCTGGCTGGCGGCGGTCACGTTGGAAGTCGTGGCCCCCGCCGAACGGCCCCCCTTGAAGGTGCCCTGGGGCGTGAAGGTGTAATCGCTGCTGACGGCGACCGTCACGTCCCCGCCGAGCGCCGAGTTACCGCCGCCCCCGATGGTCCTGAAGTTGCCGCTCAGCTTCGTGCCCGCCGGGGCGGGCGGCATGGTCAGGTCGCGGGTGACCTTGACGGTCTGGGTCTCGCCGTCGCCCCACTTGACCACGAAGTTCTGGCCCTGCCGCGTCCATTTGCCCCACTTCTGCGGCTCAAGCTGGCGCGAGAGAACGACGTTGAAGCTGTCGGGTGCCCAGTAGGGGTCGTCGTAGACCGTGCCGTCTTTCAGGAACAGCAGGGGAGGATAGGTGGGATAGGCCATGCCCCCCACGCCCACCATCGTGGACGGGTAGAGGTAGACCCCCAGAATCTGGCTGTCTTGCAGGCCCTTTCCGGCGGCGACCAGGAACTTCTCGGCGGGCTGGTTCTTGAAGCGCCAGCCGACGTCGGCCACAGGCAGGGACGACTTTTTCAGCCCGGCGGCGGCCGGAGCGCTCAGCACGCGGCAGTTCCGCAGGGTGAAGCCGGTGTCGCGGTCGAACTCGCTCACGCTGCCCACCACGGTCGCCGCCTTGCCCCGCAGCGGGTCCAGCGCGTCATCCTCGGTGAGTTCGTAGCAGTAGATGCCCCAGCGCGCGGTGCGGCGGTCGTCTTCCTGGTCCAGCGCGTTGAACCTGGGGGCGACCGTTCCAGTCACGGCCACCTGCGCGCCCAGCGAACGCAGTTTTTTCAGGACGGCTTCCTCGGCGGCGCTGCCGGAGGTGCCTTTGGGCAGCGCCGCCAGCGTCTGTCCGGCCAGGGTCGAGAGTTGCGCCACGCTGTAGACCGTAGTGACCCCAGCGGCGGCCTGCGTCTGACCGGACGTCTTCCCCGTGGCTGTTCCGGTACTCGTCGTGGCCTGCCCCACCAGCAGCGCGCCCAGGTTCGGCACCCTGGCCTTGATGTCAAAGGCGGAGGTGCCCAGTTGCTCCGCGTACACCCCGCAGACCTGGGAGGCTGGCCCCAGCTTTTGCAGCGCGGCCATCAGGTCGCCCTGGCTGTCCCGGACCTGCGCCTTGAACTGCGCTAGGACGTCTGCCCCCAGCAGGCGACTGAGCTGGGGTTCGAACTGCGTCAGGCCCTGCCGCTGCGTCCAAGTCGTGAACGCCTGTCGGCTGCGCCCCGCGCTGGCCGGGTCTTTCTGAATGCAGTAATCACGGTACGTCTGGGCCGTGAAGTAGACGGCATAGGCCGAGGCGAGGGCCAGCGCCTGTTGCTGTCCGGTCTGTTCCTGGCTCGCCTGCCCCTGAGCCGCCGGAAGCAGCAGACTGCCCAGAGCCAGCGCATGACGTGGCGTCAACATGCTCCACTTTACGCAGGAATCGGGCCTTCCCCGGAGTATCTCTCTCCTTCGTGAAGGCGCGCCAGTGTGACCGAACTGGAGGTGCTGTGGCGGGCCAGGTAAAGGTTCCTGCATCTTTCTTGCGGGTGCGGGGCCGGGGCAGTCTTTACGCTCGGGAGAAAGGAGGTCCCGCCATGAAATCTGTTCTGCTGTCCGCCCTGCTTCTGGCCCCCCTGCTGACGCTGACGCCCCCCGCCCAGGCTGCCGACGTGTCCTGCACGGGCACCCTGAATGGCCGCACCCTCAACAGCGACGTGAAGGTGCGGAACGGGGCCACCTGCACACTGGTGAACAGCCGCGTGAACGGCGACGTGAAGGTCGAGCGCGGCGGGCAGATCGTCATCCGCAACAGCAATATCGACGGTGACATCGAGGGGGACGACGGCTTCCGGGCCGTCACCGTGACGGGCAGTGTGGTCAACGGTGACATCGAACTCAAGGAGGGCGGCAGCGCCCACATCGAGAACGTCCGCGTGAACGGCGACCTGGAACTCAAGCGCAACTCCGGCACCCTGCGCGTGACCCGCGTCAGTGTCAACGGCGACCTGGAGTGCGAGGACAACCGCGCCGCGCCCACCGGAAGCCAGAACCGCGTGACAGGGAACCGGGAAGGGCAGTGCCGGGCGTTGTAGGGGCAGACGTGTAAAGCTCTGGAAAGGAGGGTTGGGGAAGGCTTGAGCAGAAGCGGGTGCTCCCCCAGCCATCTGCCTTCTGCCTCCCGGCCATCTGCTCTAGACTCCCCCGCATGTACCGTGCCGTCATCGGGCTGGAAGTCCACCTGCAACTGCGGACGCGCTCCAAGCTCTTCAGCGCCTGCCCCGCCGACTACCACGGCGCGGAGCCGAACACCTACACCGACCCCCTCACCCTGGGGCTGCCCGGCACCCTGCCCACCCTCAACCGCGAGGCGGTGGACCTCGCGCTGATGTTTGGCCTGGCGCTGAACTGCGACGTGGCAGGCTTTACCCAGTTTCACCGCAAGAACTACTTCTACCCCGACGCGCCCAAGAACTTTCAGCTCTCGCAGTACGACCGCCCGGTCGCGCGGGACGGCTTTCTGGAAATCGGCGGCGAGCGCGTGCGCATCAAGCGCGCCCATCTGGAGGACGACGCGGGCAAGCTGATTCACCCCGCCTATGCCCCCTACAGCCTGCTGGACCTCAACCGCGCCGGGTCGCCGCTGATCGAGATGGTGACGGAGGCCGACATCACCGGGGCGGAGCAGGCCCGCGCGTTTCTGGAAGCGGTGCAGGCCATCGCGCAGTCGCTGGGCGTGTCGGACGCCACACCCGAGGAAGGCAAGATGCGCTGCGACGTGAACCTCAGCCTTCACAAACCCGGCGAGCCGTGGGGCACCAAGGTCGAGGTGAAGAACCTCAACTCCTTCCGCTCGGTGGCCCGCGCCATCGAGTACGAGACGGCGCGGCAGACGCGGGTGCTGGACGCGGGCGGCGTGATTACCCAGGACACGCTGGGCTGGGACGAGGGCGGCCAGAAGACCTTCGTGATGCGGACGAAGGAGGGCGAGGCCGACTACCGTTACTTCCCCGAACCGGACCTGCCGCCCCTGAACATCACCCCCGAGTGGATCGAGCGCGTGCGGGCGCGGATGCCCGAACTGCCCGCGCAGAAGCGGGCGCGCTACGTGGCGGCGGGCGTGCGCGAGAGCGACGCCGAGACGCTGAGCCTGAACGTGCCCCTGGGCCGCTTCTACGATGAGGCGCTGTCCTCGCAGCCCGCCCCCGACGCCCCGAAAGTGGATGCACAGAAGCTCGCCAACTGGCTGCTGACCGACGTGACCGGGTTGCTGGCCGCCCGTGAAATCGGCATCGCACAGGCGGAGTTGAAGCCGGGGCACCTCGCCGCCCTGGTCCGGCTGATTGACGCGGGGACCATCAGCGGCAAGATTGCGAAAGACCTCCTCCCCGATGTGATGGACGGGCAGGACCCCGAGGCCCTGGTGCGCGAGCGTGGCTTGAGCGTCGTGACGGATACCGCCGCCATCGACGCCGCCATCGACGTTGCGATGCAGGCCGACCCCGCCACGGTGGAAAAGGTCCGCGCCGGAAACGCCAAGGCGATGAACGCCCTCTTCGGCCCGGTGATGAAGGCCACCGGGGGCAAGGCCAGGCCGGAAGTCGTGCGCGAGCGGCTTCAGGCGAAGCTGGGGCTGTGAGGGGAGGCGGCCAGCTTCCAGCGGCCAGCCCCCAGCTTTGGCCCTCTCCTGCTGGCGGCTGGCTGCCGGTTGCTGGAGGCCCCACGTGACTCCTGCCCGCTGGCGTTCCGCCGCCCTCGTCGCCCTGTCGGTGCAGGTCGCGGCCTCGTTCGGGGTGGCGGCCTACGCGCTGTGGCGGGGAAACCCCTCGGTGGATGCGTGGTTCACGGGGCTGGAGGCGTTTCTGACCGGCCTGGTGCTGGCATGGTGGACCGTGCTGCTGGGACGCTTCACGCTGGGGGAGGCGGTCCCGCTGACGGACGGCACGCTGCGGGCGCTGCGGCTGGTCTTTCCGTGGCTCACGTCGCTGCGGGGCACGCTGTGGCTCCTGACGCTGCTGGGCGTGCTGAGCGGGATGGCCCCGGAGGCGAACACGGTGGCCCTCACGGCGCTGTTCACGGTCTGGCTGGCCGCGATTGTGGCGAGCAACGCCGTCTACGGCACCCTGGCCCGCCTCGCGCCCAACCCCGCCGATCAGGTGGGCCGCGGCAGGCTGACCGAGTGGCTGAACCTCTCCGCCGCCCTCAGCCTGGCGATGACCGTCTTCAACCTGGTGCCTATCGCCGGGTTCAGTTCCTCGCCCACGCTGACCGACCGGCTGGTGTACGGCATCGGCGGCGGGCTGGACATTCTGGCGACGCTGCTGGCGCTGGGCGCGGTGAGAAGCGCCATGCGCGCAGAAGGCTGAGGGCTGAAGGCATCCGACCCGGCCATCTGCCTTCAGCCCTGCGCCATCTGCCTTATGCTGTGCCTCACGCATGACGGAACATAAACCTCTCGTGTCGCTGGGCGACCTGGCCTGGGACGTGCTGGCCAAACCTGACACCATGCTGTTGCCGGGCGGGGACACCACCGGGCGGCTGGAACTCTCCGGGGGTGGGTCGGCGGCGAACGTGGCCGTGTGGGCACGCCGGGCAGGCTGCCGCGCGACCTTTGTCGGCAAGATTGGCCGCGACCGCTTCGGGGAACTGGCGACCCTGGGCCTGCACGGCGAGGACGTGGGCACCGCCCTGATCCTCAGTGACGCGCACCCGACCGGCGTGATTCTGGCGCTGATTGACCGCCGGGGCCAGCGCGCCATGCTGACCGGCCAGGGGGCCGACTGGGAGCTGCTGCCCCAGGAACTGCCCCAGGAGGTGCTGCGGGGGGCACGGCACCTGCACCTCACGGCCTGGAGCCTCTTCCGCGACCCACCCCGCGCCGCCGCGCTGGAGGCCGCGCGCCTCGCCAAGGCGGCCGGGGCCACCCTCAGCCTCGATCCCGGGAGCTTTCAGATGATTCAGCAGATGGGCCGCGAGACCTTTCTGGGCATTGTGGACGACGTGCCCTTCGACGTGATCTTTCCCAACGACGACGAGGCCCGCGCCATGAGCGGCGAGGCCGAGCCGGGCCGGGCGCTGGACTGGCTGCGCGACCGCTACCCGCACGCGCTGGTCGTGCTGAAGCTCGACGAACACGGCGCGCTGCTCGAAGGCCCCACGCAGCCCCGCACCCACATCCCCGCCACCCGTGACCCGCTGATCGACGCGACCGGGGCCGGGGACGCATTCGGCGGGGCCTTTCTGGCGGGCTGGCTGGAGCATGGGGACGCCGCGCACGCGGGCCGCCTGGCGGTGCAGGTGGGCGGCTGGGTCGTGTCGCGCTTCGGGGCCAGGCCGCCCGCCGACGCCGACCTGCACGCGCGGCTCGCGCCGTTTCAGGTGGGCGAGGTGAGCGCATGACCCGCCTGGAAGGCCGCCGGACACCCCTGTGGGTGTGGCTGCTGCTGGCGCTGGTGGTGGTGTTGCTGCTCGCTGCGCTGGCCGCCTTCCTGTACCTGCGCGGCCTCACGCAGCCCGCCGGGGGCAGCGCCTACACGCTGGAGGTCAAGCCGGGCGACACCCTGCCGCGCGTGGCCCGCACCCTCGAAGAACACCGCATCGTGAAGAATGCCGACGCCCTGCGCTTCGTGATGCGCCGCAACGGCACGGCGGGCAGCCTCAAGGAAGGGCTGTACGACCTGACCGGACAGATGAACGTCTACCAGGTGGCCGACAAGCTGGCCGGTCCCGCCCGCATTCCCACTGTGAGCGTGACCATCCCCGAGGGCTGGCGCATCAAGGACATGCCGCCCGTGTTCGGGAAGGCCGGGTTCGACGCGGCGGCGGTGCGGGCCGCCCTCAACGACGCCAGCCTCAGCCCCTACGCGGCGGGCAAGCAGAAGAACCTCGAAGGCTTCGTCTTTCCCGCGACCTACGAGTTCCGGGTGGGCGAGACGCCCCGCGACGCGGTGAAGGAGATGGTGGACCGCATGGGCCAGGAGTTCACCCCGGAGAACGTGGCGAAGGCCAAGGCGCTGGGCCTGGGCGTGCGCGACTGGGTGACGCTCGCCAGCATGGTGCAGGCGGAGGCCGCCAACGACGGGGAGATGCCGGTGATTGCCGGGGTGTTCCTCAACCGCCTGCGCGACGGCATCGCGCTGGGCAGCGACCCCACCGTCGCCTACGGCCTGGGCAAGGATCTGCCGGACCTCGACCGCAGCGCCGGGGACTTTACGAAGGACACGCCCTACAGCACCTACACCCGCATGGGCCTCCCCGCCGGTCCCATCAACAACCCCGGCCAGGCCGCCCTCCTGAGCGTCGTGAACGCCAAGCGCCAGATGGCCGACGGCCGCGACGCCCTGTACTTCCTGCACGGCCTCGACGGCAAGATTTACGTGAACCACGACTACGCGGCGCACCTGCAGGACGTGGCGCGGCATCGGTAGGGCGGCGTGCCTGGCGGCGGGGTCTGAAGGTCTAACCGTCTGACCGTCGAAAAGCCTTGAGCCACGCTTTCGACGGTCGGACGGTCAGACCTTTCTACGGCTAGACTCCCCCCATGCCCTCCCGTGACTTTCTGGAAAGGCGCAATGCGCTGTGGGCGCGGCTGCGTGCCCTGTCGCCCGGCACCCCCAATTTCGAGGCCGCGCTGGCGGAACTCGGGGCGTTGATCGACTGGCCCCGCGAACGGGTGTTGGCGGGGCTGGGCCTGAGCGAGCAGGACGCGCCGCCCGCACCAGGGCAGCCCCACCCGGAGCAGCCTTGAGCAGCCCGGAGGTCGTGCCCTTCGAGCTTCAGCGGATGTTTCTGGGGGACACGTCACCGCTGTTTCTGCTGGAGATCGTGTTTCGCACGGCCGTGATCTTCCTGTGGCTGGTCTTTCTGCTGCGGCTGACGGGCAAGCGGGGGCTGGCGCAGCTCAGCCCGCTGGAACTCGCCATCGTGATCGCGCTGGGGTCGGCGGCGGGGGACCCGCTGTTCTACCCGGAGGTGCCGCTGGTCCACGCCATGCTGGTGCTGGCGCTGGTGGTGGGCTTTCAGCGCCTGCTGGCCTCCCTGGTGATCCGCAGCGAGACCGTGGAGACCTTTATCGACGGCAAGCCGGTCGAACTGGTGCGCGGCGGCGTGATTGCCCGGAATCGGCTGGACAGCGTGAGCCTCAGCCTGGAGGACCTGTTCGAGCGCCTGCGCACCCAGGGCGTGCGCCAGCTCGGGGAGGTCCAGCGCGCCTACCTGGAGCAGGACGGCAACCTCAGCGTCTTCACGTACCCGCAGAATGCGCCTGCCGGGCTGCCCATCGTGCCCCCCTGGGACCTGGAGCCGCCCCCACGGTGCCGCGCCGGAACCCTCCAGGCGGGCGAGGTCGCCTGCCTGAACTGCGGCTTCCGGCTGAGCGCCCCCGGCCCGCTGCCCACCTGCCCGAACTGCGGCTGTGCCGACTGGACCCCCACGCTCACCGACCCGCTGGAAACCGCATAGGCCTGAGCAGCCAGCCGGCTAACCCTCGGTGGAGGCCCCCGGCCGCGTCGTCCACACCGGCTCGGGTTCAATCTGCTCGGTGGGGGCCTTGCCGGGTTCCAGGCCGGTGTTCTGGACGGTCTGGAGGGGCGTCAGGGCCATGTCCTCCCGGCACTCGATCTGGCAGGAGAGGCGGGCCTGGCCCAGCAGCCCCTTGTCCTGAAGCTTGTCGTACTCGGCGACGGTCATGGCGTCCGGCTCGCCCTGGGTAAAGCTCACGCGGCAGGTGGTGCAGCGGGCCACCCCGCCGCAGCGGTGCAGGATGTCCACGCCGCCGCGCTCCAGCGCCAGCACCAGCCGCTCGCCCTCCCGCGCTTCCAGGACTCCGTAACCGTCAACTGTGATCTGTGGCATGCCCTGAGAATGCCACGGCCGGCCCGCCCCCGGAAAGAAAGTCCACCAGCAGATTGTTCACCCGCACCGGCTCGTCACGCATCACCCAGTGGCTGGCACGCGGAAGCCGCACCACCCGCAAGTTCGGCACCCAGCGTTCCAGGCCGTCGGCCAGCTCGGGCAGCAGGGCCACGTCGCGCTGGCCCCACAGCACCAGGGTGGGGACCCGCACCCGGGTTTCTTTGACGTTGCCGAAGCGCCGCAGGGCGCGGTAGTAGTTGATCATGCCCGTCGCCGCGCCGGGCTGTGCCCAAGCCTGGCGGTACAGGTCGCGGTCCTGCTCGGTGTACGCCCGCGGGTTCGTCCCGTGCAGCGCCCACGCCCCGAAGCGTGGCAGGACCCGTTCGGGCAGCCAGGGAAGCTGGAAAAAGAGGATGTACCAGGACTTCAGCCATTGCCGGGGCGTGCGGAGCATCCGCCGGGCGGCCGCGGGGTGCGGCGCGTTCAGAATCACCAGCCGCTCCACCACCTCCGGCTGCCGGATGGCGAGCGCCCAGGCGATGATGCCGCCCCAGTCGTGCCCGACCACGTGCGCCCGCTCGTGTCCCAGGGCGTGAATCAGGGCCGCCACGTCCTCCCGCAGGGTTTTCAGGCGGTAGGCGGTCACGCCCGGCGGCTTCTCGCTGAGGTTGTAACCGCGCAGGTCCGGCGCGACCACCCGGAACCCCGCGCGCGCCAGCGGCTCTATCTGCCGCTCCCAGGCCCGCCAGAATTCCGGGAAGCCGTGCAGCAGCAGCACCAGCGGCCCGCCCGCAGGCCCCGCCTCCACCAGATGCAGGCGGACCCCATTCACGACCAACTCTCTTTCCGTCGGCATGGGTCAGTGTGGCTGGCCCGCCCCCGCCTTCGGTGCGAGGAAACCCAAGCTGCCTTCAGGACGTGGGAAGCGCGTTCTCCTGGGGCACAGGCGGCAGGAGCTGCCAGGCATTCACATCCAGCAGCCCGCGCGGCGTGAGCTTGAGGGCCGGAATCACGCTCAGGCCCAGGAAGCTGAGGGTCGTGACCGGGTAGGGCAACGTGCAGCCCAGCGCCCGCGCCGCCGCCGTCACCTCCGTGAGGCGGGCGGCGGCTTCCTGTGGGGGCAGGTCGCTCATCAGGCCCGCGTAGGGGAGGGGCAGGCTGGCGCGGACCTCGCCGTCCGCGACCACGACCACGCCGCCGCCCAGCTCTTCCAACGCCCGGCCCGCCGCCCGCACGTCGGCGTCGGTGCCCCCCAGCACCGCGACATTGTGCGCGTCGTGCAGCACGCTGACCGCCAGCGCGCCCCCGGTCAGGCCCGTGCCGGAGGTCCAGCAGGTCGCGTGCTCGTTGCGGCCGTAGCGGTCGGCCACCACCAGCCGCGCGTCACCGGTTCCTGGCGCACCCACGCCGGTCGTGATCTGGTCGGGGCGGACCTGCATCACCGGCCAGCCCGCGGGCACGTCGAAGCGGGCCGCGTCCCATCCCGGTCCCAGGTCCACGCCGCCGCCCGGCAGCGGGGGAGTCACCTCTCCGGCCCGCGCCTCTGTCCCCCCCACGAACGTCTCCAGCACCTCGAAGCCCGCCAGGTCTTGCAGCAGCACGAAGTCGGCGTGGTAGCCGGGTGCGACCAGCCCCAGGTCGTGCAGGCCCCAGTACTCGGCCGGGTTGCAGGTGACGAGCGCGACGGCGTCGGCGGGGTGCAGGCCGCCCGCCACACAGGCCCGCAGCAGGCGGTCGAGGTGTCCCAGCGCCAGCAGCTCGTCCACGCTCACGTCGTCGCTGACCAGCATGGCGCGGCGGGGCCGCTCCCGCAGCACGGGCAGCAGCGCCTCCAGGTTCCTGGCCGCCGACCCCTCGCGCAC
Source organism: Deinococcus carri (assembly GCF_039545055.1). NCBI lineage: Bacteria > Thermotogati > Deinococcota > Deinococci > Deinococcales > Deinococcaceae > Deinococcus > Deinococcus carri. The sequence continues at coordinate 19,796 of NZ_BAABRP010000019.1, read as the reverse complement.
CATCAGCCACAGGCCCGCCCGCAGCCGCTCGCGGGCTTCCTCCGGGGTGGTGGCCTCGTGGTCGGAGTGGGGGCCGGCCGCCGCGTAGGCTTGCAGGTCGCGGCCCCCCAGGCCCGCCGCGTGCCCGTCGATTCGCCCGCCCTGCCCGGCCTCCAGCACAGCCCAGGTGTCCGCGTCCCCGTTCAGTACGCCGGGGTAGTTCATCAGCTCCGCCAAGCCCAGCACGCCGGGCAGGCGCAGGGCCTGGGCCACTTCCGCCGCGTCCAGCCTCGCGCCCCCCCGCTCGAAGGGGCTGGCGGGCACGCAGGACGGCACCGACCCGAAGACCCGCAGCCCTGAGGTCCGGCCAGCCTCCAGCATCCACCTCAGGCCGCGCAGCCCCAGCACGTTGACTACCTCGTGCGGCTCCGCGACCACCGCCGTCGTGCCCCGGGGCAACACCGCCGCCGCGAAGCGCGCGGGAGTCAGCAGGCTCGACTCGATGTGGACATGCGCGTCCATGAACCCCGGCGCGAGAAAGGCCCCGCGCGCCTCGACCACCCGCGCCGCCCGCGCGCCCGACCCCGTGCCGACCAGCGCCGCCACCCGGCCTCCCGCGACCAGCACGTCGGCCCCGAACACCTCGCGGGTGGCGGGCTGCACCACCTGCGCGCCGCGCACCAGCAGGTCGCCTTCCTCCAGCCCCCGCGCGACCCGCACCAGGCGCTGCCGCGCCGCCCGGCCTGCCTCTGCTCCATCTCCTGCCGTCATGGCGCAGTCTAGGGCATGGCGGCTAGGGCGGCGCTCCGTTGCGTTGCCGCATGTTTCAGGCTTCCACTCCACTGCGCGCCGCCCTTTTTGCGTGACTCGCTTCGCTCGGAAAGGTTGCCAAAAGGCGGCAACCTTTCTGCGCCCCACCCTAGGGCTGCGGGGGCGTCGGGGCTGACCGCAGGCCACGCCGGAACACGTCCAGCCCCGGCCCCCGCTCGGCCAGGGCGCGCGCGAAGGTCTGGGCGTCGTTGAGCGTCCGCCCGTCGGCCGGCAGGTCTGTGCTGGAGGCGGCCAGCGTCTTTTCCGGCCGGACCGTGCCGAAGCGGCGGGCGCGGAACATGCCCGGATGCTCCTCGAACACCGCCGTCACGCCGTCCGGCAGGGCCGCCAGCCGGGCCGCGAAGGTCTGCTCCTGCGCGAGTTCGGCGTGCGCGGCCCCCTCGCCCAGTTCGGTCAGCAGGCGGTCCATCAGGGCGAAGACGCGCGCGGCGTAGGCCTCCACCTCCTCGCGGCGCGGCAGGTAGCCCCGGTGAATCACGCGGTTGCGAAAGTCCGCCCCCAGCGCCTGTGGGGCCAGGAAGTCCGGGGCGCGGCCCTCGCGCAGCAGGTAGGCCAGCGCCAGCATCCCGAGCTGCCGTTCGGACTGGCTCGCCACGTGCCGCCAGGTGCCCTCCAGCCCGGCCAGCGCCGCCTCGAAGTCCCCCTCGCTGTCTGCGGCCCGCTCCAGCGCATACGCCCGCACATAGAACTCGAAAAAGCGTTCCAGCGCCGCCGCGAAACTGGCGACCGCCTCGCGCGCGTAGCCGTCCAGCAGCGCCCGGGTCCCCAGGTCGAACAGCACCTCGAACTTGTGCTTGCGCACGAACACCACGAACCGCGCCCCGCACGCCGGACACGTCACTTCATGCACCGCGCTGTCGTCGAACTCCACCCGCACCTCGCGGCGGCAGGCGGGGCAGGAGGTGGGGAAGTCCATGCGGGCAGTGTAGGGTGCTGCGCGCCTGTCTCACCGTCTGAAGGTCTAACCGCCGGGCTTTCCTGCCGTGAGACAGTTAGACGGTCAGACCCTCAGACCGCCCCTCAGGGCAACTTTGCCCCCTGCGGCGCAATCACGTAGCTCAGGCCCCCACTGTGCGTGAGCCATTGCCGCTCGAAGGCAGCGCGCGGGTAGGTGCGGCGCACGCCCGCGTCGCTGGGGGCGGCGGGGTCGTTCAGGACCGGATTCCCCTGCGCGTCGAAGCCCACCAGGACCATCAGATGGCCCTCGCTGTAGGTGAGGGGTGCGCCGGGCAGCTCGCCCTTCTTCCAGCCCAGGCTGACGGCCAGCGGCAGACCCGCCGCCGTGTACCGCTCGGCTTCGGCCAGGCTGGGCAGCCGGGTCACGAAGGCGCGCAGGCCCAGCGCCCCTGCGTAGGCCGCGTTGAAGGGCCAGTTGCCGGTGCCGTCGTAGGCGCGGTCGAAGGTGCCCTGGGCCGCCTGCGGCACCGTCACGTTCACGCCGTGGTGGGCCAGAATCATCGAGACGCTGGTGGGGCTGCACCACACCTCGCCACCGTCCGGGTAGAGCATCTGCGAACGCCGGGGCACGTCCACGACCCGGCCCCAGGCCGCACGGTTGCCCGCCTGCCCCAGCCCCGCCGTGCGCCGCGCCCGGTCGGAGGTGTTGAAGGCCAGCAGGCGGACATTCGTGCCCGCGCCGCGCAGCGTGACCCGGTACTGGTAGGCCGTGGCCTTCGCGTTCAGGCGCAGGGTGTCGGTCAGGACCTGCCCGGCGGCGTCGCGCTGGCCGTTCAGGCTGGTGCGCCCCTCGCCGCTGCGCCCCTCACCACTGCGCCAGGTGCCGAAGGAGAACCAGCGGCTCCAGCCGGTGCCGCTCTGGGTACGGACCTCCACCGTGACGCTGCCCGCGCCGGGCGTCACCGCGTTCCAGGACGGCACCAGCTCGTCAAAGGCCGCGACCCGGAGGGGCGCACTCGTCAGGGTGCCGGTGCCCTCGGTGAGGGTCAGCGCCTCCGCGCGCACCTGCACGCCCTTCAGCTCGGCCCCGGCCCAGTCGCCCGCGCGTTCGTGAAGCACCGTCGTGGAGTTCGGATAGGTCATCGTCAGGGCCTCCGCGCCGCCCGTCAGGAGCAGCGCCGTCAGCAGAGGGGCACGCATGGGGGAGATTGTGCCGCGTGGGTGGGGGCGAGCGGGTGAGACGGGGGAGGGAGGCGATGCGCGGAAACATCTTTCACTGCGTACCGCGCACCGCGTCCTGCGCCCCCTATCCCCCCTGCATGTACAGGAACGCTTCCGGCAACGCCTCGCGCCACGTCACCCAGTTGTGGCCGCTGGGGTATTCGCGGTACTGGTGCGGGAGGCCCAGGTCGGCAAAAGCCCCGGCCATCCGCCGGTTCGGGCCGGTGAGCCACTCCAGCGTGCCGGTGTCCAGGCTGACCCGCAGGTGCCGGGGCGGTTCGGCGGTCAGGCGCTCGCGCAGCCACTCGCCCGCCGTGGTGGTGTCGATGACGCCGCCCTCGTCCGTCGCCCCCGGCCGGGCGATGAAAGCCCCGGAGTGGCTGACCACCCGCGAGAACAGCTCCGGGTGCGCGCTGCCCAGGTACAGCGAAATCAGCCCGCCCAGCGAAGCGCCCCACAGCCCCCGCTCGCTGGCCGTTACGTACTCGCCCTCCACCCGTGGGAAGACCTCCTCCCGCAGGAAGTCCAGATAACGGTCGTTCAGGTAATACTCGGCGCTGCGGTCGCCCGGCTCCACGAAGACCAGCACTGCGCCCGTCGCCAGCCCCGCCTCCACCGCCCGGTCCATCACCTCGCCCAGCTTGCCGGTGCGGTAAAAGGCCACCCCGTCCTGCACGTAATAGACGGGGGTGGGGCGGCTGGGGTCGTGGCCGTGCGGCGTGTACACGATGGCGCGGCGGGTGCCGGGAAACACCGTGCCCTCCCAGGTCAGGCGGTGGGCGGTGCCCTTCTGCTTGGCGTCGGGCCGCTGCCACAGGGGATGGCGGGCGTACTGGCCGACCTCCACCGCGCGGGGGTAGGGCCACCAGGGATTCAGCGACTTCTGCGGGTTGTCGGGGTCCGCGAAGGGCTGGCCCGCCTCGTCCAGCCAGGCGTATTCCACCCAGGCCCCGCGCGGCAGCGTCAGCGTGATCGGCTGGCTGCCCTGCACGGGAAGGCGCGGCTTCTTCTTCCAGTCGGTCATGTCGCCCACCAGCGCCGCCGCGCCCGCCGGGGGAGAGAAGGTGACCTGTTGCCCACGTACCGAAACGGCCATGAGGGGGATTCTACGGGCCAGCGGTTAGGGGGGCAGCGGTCAGGGGGCGGGGGTCAAGACTGGCCCGTCTCCCCGCGGCTGCCGTAGTCGCGGTACTGCTCGCGCAGTTCGCGTTTCAGGAACTTGCCGGTCGCGCCGATCGGCAGACTCTCCACAACCACGGTCGCGTCGGGCAGCCACCACTTGGCAAACCTGGGGGCCAGGAAGTCGCGCAGTTCCTCGTGCGTGACCTGCCCACCAGGTTTGAGCGTCACCACGGCGAGGGGTCGCTCGTCCCATTTGGGGTCGTCCATCGCGATGACGGCGGCCTGGGCCACGGCAGGGTGGGCCATCAGCGCGTTTTCGAGGTCCACGGAGCTGATCCACTCGCCGCCCGACTTGATCAGGTCCTTGGCGCGGTCCTGGATGTGCATGAAACCGCGCTCGTCCAGCGTGGCGATGTCCCCGGTGTCGAACCATTCCTCGCCGTCCAGCGTCAGGAAGTTGCCGGTGCCCTCGCCCTTGAAGTAGCTGCTGGCGATCCAGGGGCCACGCGCGATCAGGCGGCCCATCGTCTTGCCGTCGTGCGGAAGGCGCTCGCCCTCCTCGGAGAGGATGTCGAGCTGGACCAGCGGCACCGCCCGACCCTGCTTGGCCCGCAGCCGGTAGCCCTCGTCGCTGGTCTCGGCCACGCCCACCGGCACGATGCTGGCCGTGCCCAGCGGGTGCGTCTCGGTCATGCCCCAGGCATGGGCCAGGCTCAGACCGTGGCGGTCCTGGAAGGCGCGAATCAGGCTCTCGGGGGCCGCGCTGCCGCCCACCACCAGACGTTCCAGGCAGTGCAGGTCGTAGGGGTGCCCCGCTGCCTTCGCCCGGTCGAGTTCGGCCAGCAGGCCCATCCAGATGGTGGGCACGCCCGCCGTGATGGTCACCTGCTCGTCCTGCATCAGCCGGGCGAGGGTGGGGCCGTCGCTGAAGGGACCGGCGAAAACCTGCTTCGCGCCGTACATCGCGCAGGTGTAGGGCAGGCCCCAGGCATTCACGTGGAACATCGGCACGATGGGCAGCACCGTGTCGCGTTCGCCCACGTTCAGCGCGTCCTTGGGGGCACTGGCGAGCGAGTGCAGGATGGTCGAGCGGTGGGTGTACAGCACGCCCTTGGGGTTGCCGGTGGTCCCGCTGGTGTAGCACATGCCCGCCGCAGCGTTCTCGTCGATGGCTGGGTAGTGACGCAGGGGTTCCTGGGCCATCACCCAGGTGTCGTAGTCCCGCGCGCCCTCGACCGGCTCCGGCGTCGGCCCCAGCACGAGGATGTGTTCAATCCGGGGGCAGGCGGCGCGGATGGCCGGAACCAGCCCCGCGAAGAGGTTCTCCACCAGCAGCACCCGGTCCTCGGCGTGGTTCAGAATCCAGGCGAGCTGCTCGGGGTGCAACCGGATATTGACCGTATGCACCACGAAGCCCGCGCTGGGAATGCCCAGATACGCCTCCAGGTGCCGGAAGGAGTTCACTGCCAGCGTCGCTACCCGGTCACCCGGCTTCAGGCCCAGGGCTTGCAGGCCCGCGCCCAGCCGCAGTGCCCGGTCGGCCACCTCGCCATAGGTCGTGTGGTGCCTGTCGGGCACCGGTTGCCCCGCCGCGTCACGCCCACCGGGAAGCAGACTCACGATCTCGCGCCCGGCAAACTGCGTGCGGGCGCGCTCCAGGATGAAGGGGAGGGTGAGCGGAACGTCCATCATGTTGCCTTGCATCGGTTGACCTCCGGGGGAAGTGGGGTGCAGCCCGCCCTGCCCGTGTTCGGCAGGCGGCGAGAGCGGGAGCCTGGGTGTGGCGGCATTCTAAGGCCTCAGGGCAGAAGAACAAAAACAAAAAAAGGCCCCCCGGAGGGAGCCTTTTGGAGAAAGAGGGCTTAGTACTGGATGTTGCGAGCGACTTCGCTGACGCGGCCGTTCTTGTCGATGATGGAGGCGTGGTAGGCAAACAGCCCGGCGTCAAGGTTCTTGACGGAGGTGTAGGGAGCCGATTCCGTGGCCGCCACCAGGAAGAGGGGCGCGTGGGCCTGATCGAACTGCACGTTCAGGTTGTCGCTGTCGAGGTCGTTGGTGCCGCGTCCGATGCGGTTGAGCGGGTTGCTGACCAGAACTTCCTGGTGGAAGGCACCCTGGAGCACATTGCTGGGGTTGAACTGGTTGGCGGCACGCCCGAAGTTGATGATGTCGAGCGAGTGGACCGAGCCGACCGGGCCGCGCACGGGGTTCTCGTCGGTCGCGTTGCCGAAATTCAGGAACTGCCCATTGGCCTGCTGGCGACGAACGAAGAAGTTGTCGTTGTTCAGCGTTTCGAGCTGCGGGCCGACCGTCGTCACATTCACGCTGGAGCGGGTGCTGCTCACGTTGCCGGCGTAGTCACGGACCACGGCGAGCAGGTCGAGCTTGCCATTGCTGTTCGTGGGCTGGAAGAAGCGGAAGTTGGTCTGGTCCGCCGAGGCGAGCTGCACCGCGCGGCCACCGAAGGCCGTCCCGTTCGTGTCGCGGGCGAAGAACTGCGCGCTGCCGAACTGGCCGGAGATGGAGTCGTCGGCGCGGGCTTCCAGCGTGGCTTGACCGTTGGCCGCCACGGTTTCGGGCTTCTTAGAGAAGCGCAGGTTGCTGGGGCGCTGGTTATCGACGTAGATGGTGACGTCGTTGAGGGCACCGCCGGTCGAGGGGTTGCCCAGCAGGTCGGTGGTGGCGTTCGCATTGTTGAAGCGGACAGTCACCTTACCGGCATCCAGGCCGTTGACGTCGAGGTACACGCACTCGGGTTCCGTCACGTCACGCAGGGCACCACGGTTCACGAGCCTGCCGGCCGAGTTCAGGACGTAGAGACGCTCAGCCAGGGGCTGACCGTCAATAGTCGCAAATGCGCCGCCGGGAGTACCGGACAGGCCCACGCCCGCGTCCGTGACACCGTTGCTGAAGTTCAGCGTGCGCACGCGCGCCAGACCGGAGATGTACTGTACGCCGCTGGGCAGCGCCACGGAGTCATACAGGTCAATGTCACCGGCATCGGCACCCAGGGCGTCAATCATGCAGGTGTTGTCGTTGCGGGAGGTGTAGGTGGCATCAGTACCGCCCTGGCCCGCTTCGTCACGCACCGCACCCGTACCGGCGTCCATCACGGTGATGCCACTGGCACCGCTCACCACGGGGCCGGTGTTGTCGATGTTCAGGACAAACAGGTTCTGGGCGCGCACGATGCTGCGGTTGCCGAGCTGATCGTAGGCCACGGCGAACACGTCGTAGTCACCGTCGGCCAGCTTGGTGGTGTCTACGTTGACTTCGTAAGGCGAGTTGTAGGCGGTGCCGACCAGCGTCGCGCCGTCGAAGCTCGCCACGCCGTCCTTGGCGTTGGGGTCGGCGTACCACTCGACGCGCTCCACGCCGGCGGGCAGAACCGTGGTACCGGTGGGGTTGTCACGCAGCGTGTCCAGGTTCTGGAACGCCAGCTTGATCGAACCGTTGACCCAGTTGCCCTTCTGCTGGGTGAGTTGGGGGCTGAGCTTGCTCACCGGGATCACGTCGGGCACCTGAGGCCCGAGGTTGTCGGGGACGATGATGGTGGACTTGGTAGTGTTGCTCGTGCCCGTCCAGTAGCGGACGATCACGTACTGCATCTCGCCCTGACGCAGGTTGGCCGAGTTAATGGTCAGGCTGCCGCCGTTGGGGTCACGGCTGTCGTAGATGCGGTTCTGGGCGTTCAGGTCAGCGGTCGTGCTGCTCAGGAACACTTCGATGCGGTCCGCGCCCGAGTTGGGGTTAGGGACAACCGTCACGTTGCCGCGCACATAGGTGATCACCTGCGTGTTGCCGTTGATGTTCTGCTCCAGCGTCAGGATGCGGTTGCCCTCACCCGCGGGGCTGGTCAGCGTCACGTCGGTGGCGATGGCACGTGTGTAGTTCAGGGTTACGCTGGTGGCGCTGCTGCCGACCACAACGGTCTGAGTAGCAGGTGCGTTGAAGCCGCTCACTGCACCGCCCGTCACGGTGTAGGTCCCCGCGGGGAGGGCCACGGTCGTGCCGCTGGTCGTGGTCTTGCTGTCGTAGCCGCTGACCACAGCGCCGTTGGCGTCCTTGATGGTCACAGGAGCGGAGGTCACACCACCGCCGAGGTTAATCGTCAGTTGCTGGGTGACAGGAGTCGGGTTGGGGTTCGGATTCGGGTTGGGGTTAGGGTTCGGGGGCGTGACGCAGACCCCGTTCTCCAGCACCTGGCCATTCGAGCAGGTCACGGTCGGGTTGTTGCCCCCGCAGGACGCGAGCGTCAGGACGCCCGTGAGAGCCAGCAAAGCGATGTTCTTATTCATACTTCCTCCGTGGGGACGAATCCCCAACCTGCTTCACGTGTGCCGCCGCTTGGGGCTTGTCTGGAGCGAACTGGAGTCCAGTTGCCGAGTTTCCTGCTCCCGCCCGTTCCCGCCGCCCTGTCCTTAGGTCCCACGTTAAGCCAGGATGTGAATCCTTAGGCGAGTATATGGACGCCCCTGGGGGGTGTCAACACGAAATGGGACGCACATCGGCTGCTATGAACTCATGAAGAGTAAGAAACGGGTCAGGTGTCTCCAGGTCAGTTCGATGTCGATATTCAGCTGCCCGAAATCTATGGCTACAACGCTAAAAAGAGGACATCACCACCCCCTTTTCTTCCGCCTTGAGCTGCATTCGGTCCTTTACTTATGAAGGTATTGTGAAGGTCTCATGACCCCTGCACGGCTCAGTTTTTCTTTATGGCACTCTCATTGAATGGCACTGCCTCGGACGCTCACCTTTACCCTGGCAAACTCATTCTCGAGGCCTTGATGGGTGCCTGCTACGTCACTCCCGCCCCAGCAGGTACAGTTCCAGAATCTGCACCGCCGCCGCCTCGTCCTCGTCCACGGCCCCGAGGTCGCGGGCACGGCGGGTGGTGAACCGCTCGTCCTGATAGGCGACCTTGTACCCTTTCTCGGCCAGGACCCGCCCAAAAGCGCGCACGCGGTCGGCGCTGGGACTGGGGGCACCGTCGGTCCGCAGGGGCAGGCCCAGCAGCAGCAGCCTGGCCCCCGTTTCCTCGACTTTGAGGCGCACGGCCTTGAGGTCGAGCGGCAGCCGTTTTCTGTCCACACTGCCCCGCCCGAAGGCCAGCCGGCCCTGGTTGACCGCAAAGCCGATCCGCGATTTGCTCACGTCCAGCGCCAGGACGACGGGGAGGGGGGAGGCCGGTTGGGTCATCGGGGCGAGTGTAGCGGGTAGAAACAGAGAAGGCCCTCCTCTGCAGGCTTTATCAGCGGCAGGCGACCCGCCGGAACGCGCTACGCTGCTTCGCATGACCAGCGAACCTGTGATCCTGGGAGACACCCGCGCGGGCGTCCGGACCCTGACGCTCAACCGTCCCGACCGGCTGAACGCCGCGAACGACGCGCTGCTGCTGGCCCTGACCGAGGAGCTGAGGGCCGCCGAGGCCGACCCCGCCGTGCGCGTAGTGGTGGTGACGGGGGCAGGCCGGGGCTTTTGCGCGGGGCAGGACCTGGGCGACGTGTCCGGGCGGGACATGACCTTTACCGAGCACCTGAACCACACCTACAACCCCCTGATTCGTACCCTGCGGGGGCTGGGCAAGCCGGTGGTCACCGCCGTCAACGGCGTGGCGGCGGGGGCGGGGGCCAGCCTGGCCCTCTCGGGCGACATCCGGCTGTGGGCACAGTCGGCCAGCCTGATCGAGGTTTTTTCCAACATTGCCCTGGTGCCGGACTCGGGCAGCACCTGGTTTCTGCCCCGGCTGGTCGGCTACCACCGCGCTTTTGAACTGATGGCGCTGGCGGAGCGCGTGAACGCCGAGGAGGCGCTGCGCCTAGGCCTGTGCGAGCGCGTCTACCCCGACGACACCTTCCGCGAGGAGGTGCAGGCCTACGCCGAGCGCCTCGCCGCCCGCCCCGCCCACGCCCTGAAGCTGACCAAGCAGGCGCTGAACGCCGCCATGACGGGCACGCTGGACGAGGCCCTGGACCACGAGGCCCGGCTCCAGCAGCTCGCCGGGGACCACTGGGAACACGAGGAGGGCGTGACCGCCTTCAAGGCCCGCCGGGCACCCGAGTTCGTGCGGGAGGAGTGACGTGAGGGGTCATTCCTGGCCCCCCTTCACGTCAGAAACAGCCGGTACGCCGCGTTTTCCGTCATGTCGCGGGCCGGATAGCCCAGCTCGGCCAGGAAGGCGGCGAAGTCGGCCAGGTCGGCCTCCGGGACCTGAAGCCCGGCCAGCACGCGGCCATGCGCGCTGCCGTGGTTGCGGTAGTGAAAGAGGCTGATGTTCCAGCGGGCGTGGAGGTGCGTCAGGAACTCCAGCAGCGCGCCGGGCCGCTCGGGAAAGGTGAAGGAATAGACGCGCTCGCCGGTGGCCTCGGGGGCACGTCCGCCTACCATGTGGCGCACGTGGACCTTCGCCAGCTCGTCGTCGGTGAGGTCAGTGACGGCGTAGCCCTGCGTGCCCAGGGCGTCCACCAGTTCGGCCCGCTCGGCCGGATGCCCGAGCTGCACGCCCACGAAGACGCGGGCCTCGTCGCGCGGCGCGTAGCGGTAGTTGAACTCGGTGATGGCGCGGGGGCCGAGCGCCTCGGTGAACTGTCGGAAGGTGCCGGGCTGCTCGGGAATGGTCACGGCCAGGATCGCCTCGCGCCGCTCGCCGATCTCGGCGCGTTCGGCCACGTGGCGCAGGCGGTCGAAGTTCACGTTCGCGCCGCCGGTGAGGGCCACCAGCGTTTCCTCCTTCAGCCCCCGCGCCTGCGCGTACTGCTTGAGGCCCGCCACCGCCAGCGCCCCGGCGGGTTCCAGTACGGCACGGGTGTCGTCGAACACGTCCTTGATGGCGGCGCACACCTCGTCGGTGGTCACGCGCACCCAGTCGTCCACGTAGCGGCGGGTGAGGTCGAAGGTGTAGGCCCCCACCTGCTTCACCGCCACGCCGTCCACGAAGATGCCCACCGTGTCCAGCCGCACCCGCTCCCCCGCCTGAAGGCTCTGATACATCGCGTCGGAGTCGTCCGGCTCCACCCCCACGATGCGCACGTCGGGCCGCAGGGCCTTGAGGACGCCCGCCATGCCCGCGATCAGGCCGCCGCCCCCCACCGGGACGAACAGCGTGTAGCCCCCCGCGGCCTCCACCTGCCGCAGCAGTTCCAGCGCCACCGTACCCTGCCCGGCCAGCACCAGCGGATCGTCGTAGGGATGCACGAAGGTCAGGCCGCGCCCCTGCTGAAGGGCGTAGGCGTGCGCTTCCGCATCGCTGAAGGAGTCGCCGTGCAGCACCACCTCCGCGCCCCGGTCGCGGCACGCCCGCACCTTGATGTCGGGGGTGGTCACGGGCATCACGATCACCGCCCGGAGGCCGAGGTGCTGCGCGGCGTAGGCCACCCCCTGCGCGTGGTTGCCCGCCGAGGCGCAGATCACCCCGCGCGCGGCTTCCTCTGCCGTGAGCTGGCTCATCTTGTTGTAGGCCCCGCGCAGCTTGAAGGAAAAGATGGGCTGCTGGTCTTCCCGTTTGAGCCACACCGCGTTCCCGGTGCGGGCGCTGAGGCCTGGCGCGGCGTTGAGTGGCGTTTCCACCGCCGCGCCGTACACCTTGCTGGTCAGGGCCAGGCGCAACACGTCCTGCGCGTCCAGCGTTCCCGGCTCGAAATCCTGTGTTCGCGTCATCCTGCCCCCCAAATCTCAAAGAACCGTTCCCAAAGAAAAATCCCCCGCCGTGGTCGCGGGGGAAACGTGCAGCGCGGAGGCCGGAAGCGTTACTCCCCGAACCCCGGAATAATTCGCGCTGCTTTCATGGGAAGCAGCATAGGCGCGCGGCGGGGCCGGGGAGCGGGGAGGGGTAGACAAGGGGGGGAGGAGCGAAACGCTGTCTCACGCCCTCTTCTTCCGAAGCGCGTCACCCCTCCGCCAGCCGCTTCTTGCTGACCGCTGACTGCTCCCCCCTCACTCCCACGGCCGCCCCTCCACCCCCGCCACTGCCCCCGCCAGGTCATAGGCCACGGCCAGGCCGAGCGTGTCCGCCAGCGGGCCGCCCAGCAGGAGGTGAACGCCGCTGGTGAGGGGCTGGTGGAGGGGCGGGGCGTCGGCGCGGCCCCCGGGGAGGGCGAGCCACGCGCCCGGCACGTCCGCGAGGCTGTGGCCGACCTCCAGCGCCTCCGTCGCCAGGGGGGGTAGGGCGTCCATCAGGCGAATCAGGTCTTCCAGCGTCTCGCGGCGCAGGCCGACGGGCACGCCGGTCACGCGGCCCCCGCTGGGCTGGTAGCCGTGCGGGTCGCGGTGGTGGATGGGGGGGACCACGGTAAAGCCGCCGTGCTGCGGGCGCAGGGTCAGGCCGCCCGCGCGGAGGGTGGGGGTCTGGTCGGTGCTGGGCGCATTCAGGCGGGGCAGTTGGCGGTAGGCCCGCCCATGCGTGGTATGCAGGCCGAGTTCGTGTTCGGCGGCGTGCGGCCCGTCCGCGCCCAGCGCCACCACGACCACGCCCGCGCGCACCTCGTGCGTCTCGTGGGTGACGATCTGATGCGTGTTGGTCACGGTCAGGCGGTCCAGCCGCACCCCACCGGGAATGAGGTGCGCGTGGGTGTTCAGCAGCAGGTCGGCTCCCGCGCCCACGGCCCCCTGCCCGCAGGCGAGGGCGACCGCGCCGGGGCGGAAGGTGGCCGCCCCCTCGTCCACCCGCACGAAGGGAAGGGCGGCGGGGTCGAACAGCCCGGCGGCCCCCGGAAAGCGGGCGAGGATGCTCCCGCTAGAAACACTCCCTTCCCGCTCCTCCCGCCCGAGGTCCAGCAGGGGGCGCGGCTGAAAGGTCACGTCCCCGAAGTCGTGTGCGAGTGCCCGCCGCACCCACACGGCTTCCCGCTCGCGGCCCGCGGGCACGTCCAGCGCCGTCCAGAGGCCCGGCGCGAGAATCGTCGCGCCCTCCTCGTTGGGGAGGCCGCCGCGCTCGACGAGCAGGAGGCGCAGCCCCGGTGCGAGCTGGCGCAGGAACAGCGCGCAGGCGGTGCCCATGCGGCCCGCACCGACCACCACCACGTCGTAGGCTGTCTCCTGAAAAGGTTGCCCCACGTGTGCCCAGACCCGTCCCGGTTTGCCCTGCCTGCCCCCACCTGTCATGCGGGACATGATGCCGCAGGCCGCGCCCCTGCCCGCGCCTCTCACCTTCCTGTCAGGCCGCGCACAGGTGCGGCCCTTTATACTTCCTGAACAGATGCGCTCCCTCATGCTTACGCTGGCGCTTGGCGCAGGTGCTCTTCCCGCGGCCCAGGCGCTCAATATCCGGGTCCTGGTGGCGAGTGGCCCGCAGCTCACCGTGCGGCTGCCCACCACGTCTCCCGCGGCCCCGTCGCCCCTGGTCGCGGCCCCGGCGGCTGCGCCCGCGCCCGTCAGCATGGGGGCGTGGAACGTGGGGGTGCGCGGGCCAGCCCTCACCCTGAACGGGCAGGACGCGGGCAGCGCCACGCTGTACCTGCCGCCCAGTCCCGGCAGCGTGGTCACGATCGCGGGCAAGGATTACCGGGGCGGTGTGCTGCTGCGGGCTGTGTCCGGCGGGGTGCAGGCGATCAACGTGGTGGACGTGGAGGACTACCTGCGCGGTGTGGTGCCCGCCGAGATGCCCGCGAGCTGGCCCTCAGCGGCGCTGGCCGCCCAGGCCGTGATCGCCCGCACCTATGTCGCCGCGCGTATCAACCCGGCCCTGCCCTACGACACCTGCGCCACCGAGAGCTGCCAGGTGTACCGGGGCATCACGGCCGAGAAGACCAGCACCGACGCGGCCATTCAGGCGACCGCCGGGCAGGTCGTGGCGTTCGGGAGTAAGCCCGCCAGCACCTACTTTTCCAGCGACTCCGGGGGCTTTACCGCCTCCAGCGCGGAGGTGTGGGGCAAGGCGCTGCCCTACCTGCCCGCCAAGGCCGACCCGTATTCCTCGGCCAGCCCGCGCGCCCGCTGGCAGGTGGAGGCCAGCGCCGCGAAGGTGGCGCAGGCGGCGGCGGCCTACCGCGTCCGCGTGGGCACCCTGCGCGACGTGCGGGTGACCCGCGCCAGCGAATCGGGCCGCGCGCAGGAGGTGACGCTGAGCGGCACGGGGGGCGTGGCCCGCCTGAGCGGGGCCGACGCGGGCGGCTTCGTGCGCGCGCTGGGGGCCACCAGCAGCCGCGTGACCCTCAGCGGGTCGGTCAGCGCCCAGACCCCCCTCGTCGTGGAGGGGTCGGGGTTCGGGCACGGCGTGGGTCTCTCGCAGTACGGGGCGCTGGGGCTGGCGCGCCAGGGGCAGGATCACCTGCGCATCCTGGGCTTCTACTACCCCGGCACGGTCCTGAGCCAGCTCGCCGCCGCGCCGGACACGGGCCGGGCCAGGCTGGCGCTGGGGCAGCCGCTGCCGGACCCCAGCGCCCCGCAGGCCCCGCTGGCCCTGGCCGGGTGTGATGCCGAGTAAGGCCGGGAGGAGAGGAGCCAGTCTGGGGAGGCTCCTGCGCCGCCGGGGCACGCTTCTTTCGCTGACGGCCCTGCTGTCGCTCGCCGCGCTGGGGGAGGCGGGGGCGCGCACCGTGCGCATCGTGCAGGCGCAGACGCTGGAACTGCGCCGCCTGGACGACCAGGAAATCGTGATCATCAGCGGCGGCGAGGGCGGCCCGGTCGAGCTGCGCGTGGACGACGACGTGGTGCGCGCCGGGCGCGTCGAGTACAACCGCACGCGGCGGACCCTGACCCTGCTCGGGGCCGCCACCTACCACACCGCGCGCGACAACCAGGACCTCCGGGGCGAGAACCTGGTCGTGGACCTGGCGGGCGAGCAGCTCACCGGCGAGGACGTGCTGATCAGCGACGGCGACATCGAGATTCGCGGCCAGGAGGTCGAGCGCATTCCGGGCCAGCTGCGCGCGACGGGCGGGTACTTCACGCCCTGCGCCAAGTGCGGGCGCACCCCCAACGACTACGCCTTCCGCGCCGAGCGCCTGATCGTGTATCCCGGCGACCGCCTGGTGGCCTACCGCGCGCAACTGCTGCTGGCCGACTACCCGGTGCTGTACCTGCCGGTGGTGGTCCTGCCGCTGAACGACGCCGAGCGCCAGCCCCGCCTCGCGGTGGGCCGCGGCAGCCCCGACGGCCTGACCGTGGAGGCCGACCTGCCCTTCAGCATCGGCACGGGGACGCTGGGCACCACCCTGATCCGCTACTACGAGAACCGCACGCCCAGCATCGGGCTGGGGGTGGCGCTGCGGTCCTACATGCCGCTGCCCTTCGTGGACCGGGTGAACCTCTACACCCTGGCGAACCCCAAACCCTTCGCCGCCGACGGCTCGCGGCAGGTGGGCTACGACGTGGACCTGGACTTCAGCGCGCGCGGCCGCATTCCGCTGACGCTGGCGGTGCGCGACCTCGACTACAGCCTGAACGTGCTGCGGCGCGACATCGGGCGCACGGCCACCGACCCCGACCGGGGCGTGACGGCCGTCAACTTCACGGCCAATGTCGAGTACCCCAGCTTTGCCGCCCAGTTCAACTACGTGGACCGCTACGGTCCCGAAGCCACCACGGCCCTGACCACGCCGCTGAAGCAGCCCGAGGTCATCGTGGACCCCAAGCCCTACACGGCGGGCAACTTCAGCGCCGACTTCCGCTTCTCGGCGGGCCGCTACACCGGGCAGGTCAACCCCCTGTCGCGCCGGGCGGCCGAGGAGGCGGACGGGAAGCCCAACATCACCACCACGCGGCTGGAGGAACAGCACAACCTCAGCTACAGCGTGCAGCCCTGGCGGGACGCCGACCTGTCGCTGAAAAACGTCTTCGTGGGGCGCTACTACGGCAACGGGGCCAGGACCGTGCAGCTCGACGCGGGCGCGCAGCTCACCCAGCGCTTCAACGTGACGAACACCGTCACCGCCCGCTACAACTACATCCGCATCGAGGGCACCAGCCCCTTTGCCTTCGACGCGCTGACGGGCCGCCGCCTGAGCGCGCCGCTGAGCGTGGACCTGTACACGGTGCCGGTGCCCGACACGACCTTCCGCGTGAGCTACACCCGCGACCTGTTCCTGCCCTGGAACCAGCAGCCCGCCACCACTTTCGGCGTGACCGTGAACCGCGCGCCCGTCAACCTCACCTACGACCTGGCGTACAACTTCGCCACCAAGGAACTGGAAAGCACCAGCTTCAACGTGACGCTGGGGGGCAGCAGCTTCTACCGGCAGCCCACCCCGGTCAAGCCCGGCGAGCCGGTGCCCTTCCGCGCCGTGTGGCCCGCGCCCAACCTCACCCTCACGGCCAGCGGCAGCTACACCCGCACGGGCGGGTACCAGCCCTTCACCGTGCGCGCGACCGTCACCGGCGACAACCGGGCCAACTCGTTCAGCGCCTTTGTCACGCACGACATCAAGACGCCCTTTCTCAGCGCGGTGGGGGCCGAGTTCAGCGGCGTGACCCGCACCGACACCGTGGTGAACCCGGTCAGCTTCAGCGGGCGCGAGACGCTGAACCTGCCGACCCCCCTCGGCGGCGGAAGCTTTACCCGCACTCGCCTCAGCGGGAGCTACAGCCTGACGTGGCGCGGGGCCTACACCCTCGCCACCACGCACGACCTGACGCTCGACCAGGACCCCAGCGCCAAGGAAAGCGGCACCGTGAACTACAGCGTGGGGACCGTCAGTGGCCGCGCCACCAACTGGCAGCTCGCCTACGGCGGCCCCTACGACCTGCGCCGCGGGGGCTTTACCCGCCCCGCGGTGACCGGCAGCCTGAACGCCACCCGGCCGGGGCAGCGGCTGGGCCTGTCGGCGGTCGTGAATACGCCCGGCCTGGACCAGCCCCGCACCGAACTCACCCGCGCCGACGTGAGCGCCGACTGGCAGTTCGGCACGCGGGTGGCGCTGGCAGGGCGTGCGGTGTACACCCGCACCCGCAGCGGCACCTACCCCGACGACGTGCCCACCGACACGCTGATTTTCGACCCGCTTCAGGTGGGCATCGCCATCGGGAACGGCCCGAAGCCGGGGGCCTACCTGACCGGGAGCCTGCGCCAGACCTTCACCTGGAAGGATGGCGAGCGGGTCAACGCCCTGCCCCTCGCCCCGGTGATCGGCCTGACCATCGACCGCTGCTGCTGGGCCTTGCAGGCCGAGATCGACCTGAGCCTGCGGCGCTACCGCCTGGGCATCAGCCTGCCCGGCAGCGCGGGCTATCCGCTGTTCGAGTACGGCACGGGTGGCCTGAACGTGCCGCTGCTGCCCGGCG
Organism: Deinococcus carri; assembly: GCF_039545055.1. Classification (NCBI taxonomy): domain Bacteria; kingdom Thermotogati; phylum Deinococcota; class Deinococci; order Deinococcales; family Deinococcaceae; genus Deinococcus; species Deinococcus carri. Next base: position 2,528 of record NZ_BAABRP010000019.1, on the reverse strand, counting down.
TGCTGAATCCCGGCACCCGCTGACCCCCCCTCACCGCTGACCCCCGGAGGTCCCCTGTGAACCGTTGCCTGCCCGCCCGCCCCCGGCTTTCCTCCCGCCCCCTTCGCCTGGGAGGGGCCGCGGCCCTGAGCGCCCTGCTGCTGGCCGCCTGTACCGGCACCGAGGAGGGCAACTCGGTGCTGCGCCTCGCCGTGCTGACCGATGGGGGCGCGGCCGTGCGGACCGTGACCACCGGGGGCAGCAGCGTGACCCCCGCCCCCGCCGACCCCAGCGTGATCGTGAGTGGCGGCGTGACCCTGGACACCCTGCCGGGCGGCAGGCGGCTGGCCCTGACCCTGACGGGCGGCATCGAGAGCCGGGACGTGAATCTGGCCGGCTCCCAGCCCTTCGCGCCGCCCTTCGACGCGCCCGGCTTCACGTCGCCGCCCTGTCTCAAGGCCACGGTGCTGAATGCCCAGCGCGACCGCCTGCTCACCCTCAGCCAGTGCGAGGTGGGGGGTGTGGCGAACACCACCCAGCAGCTCGCCCTGTACCGCACTGACGGCACCCTGGTTTGGCGCGCGGCGGCGGGCGGGGCCTTCTCGCCGGTGGGAACCGACGTGCCCCCCGTGCGGCTGGCCCTGGTGCGCGAGAACGGGGTGGATATCGGTGTGGTGTCGCGCCCCGCGCTGGGCGGCGGCAGCGAGGTGCTGCGGGTGGCCGCCACCACGACTGGGGCCGACCGCGCCGAGGTGAGTGCCCCGGTGCCTGCCCCCGCCATCCGCGACCTGGCTCCCGCCCCCAACGGCACGACCGTCTATGCCGCCACCGACACCGGGGTGCAGCCGCTGTCCGCCACCGGCGTCCCCGACGCGACCGCCACGCTGGCCGCCTTCGGCAGCACCCGCATCGACCGGCTGTGGACCGAGGCGGGCAGCGGCGTCCGGGGCAGCCTGATAGCCGCCTGGCGCGACCCCGGCGACCGCAGCGCGACGCCCCTGCGCCTGTGGGACGGTGCCCGCAGCAACGCCGTGGACGTGACCCTGGTGGCCGAGTTGCGCGACGTGACCTTTGCCCTCGACGGCAACCTCTACGCCCTGACCCGCACCTCGCTGACGAGCTATGACGTGCTGTACGGCCTGAGCCAGAACAACTGGCGCGCGACCACGCTGCTGTCCGGCCTGAACGACGCGCGGGCGGTGACGTGGCTGGTGCCGTAGGAGGGGTCAGGGGTTAGGGGTTGGGGGTGAGGAAAGACCAGGGGCATCAGCCGGGGTCGTTTCCTCACCCCTCATCCCAAGTGCCCAGCATCCCCAGCAGGGCCGCTGGAACAGCCCCCCGCAGCCCCAGCAGGGGCAGCCCGCCGCGCACCAGCAGGGTCACCACCACGCCGTCGGCCGGGCGCAGGCCCAGAGCGGTGCGGGTGCCGCGGGCCACGCCGTCGTGCCAGTACACGCCGCGTGACTCGAACCAGCCTGGCGCGACGCCGGTCAGGTGCCGGGGCAGACCGGGGGGCCGGGAGGTGGCCTGCCAAGCCTCGCCCGCCCGGCCGTCCAGGTGGGCCGCGCCAAAGGCCAGCAGGTCGGCCGCCGTGCCGAACAGCCCGCCCGCGCCCGCCAGTGGCCCGAAGCCCGTGACGCCCTGCCCCAGCAGCGTGGCGGCTGGCGTGACCAGCCGGGCCGCCGGGGGCGTGAGCGTCACGTCGCCCAGCCCCAGGGGTCCCGTGACCCAGCCGCGCAGCGCCCGCCCGTAGCCCGCCGCACTGGCCTCCTCGCCCGCCGCGTGTGCGAGGGCCAGCGCCAGTACGCCCATCCCGAGGTTGGAATAGACGAAGCGCCCGGCGGCCCGTGGGTTGGCCCAGCGCCGCGCACTCGCCAGCACGTCGCGGGCCGTCATGCTCCCGTAGGGGTCCTGAAACCGGGTCAGGGTCGTGACCATCGCCCGTGCCGGGTGGGGCGGCAGGCCCGCCGTGTGGGTCGCCAGTGCCCGCGCGGTCAGGAAGACCGGCAGCCCCCGCAGCGGCCCCCCCAGCCGGGAGAGCGGCGCGTCCCAGGTCAGCGGCCCCCCGCGCACCAGCGCCTCCGCCAGCGCCGCCGTGAAGGGCTTGGTCACGCTGGCGAGTTCAAAAATCCCCTCGCGGGACACGCCCCCCAGCCCGAACAGGACCACCTGTCCACCGCGCGCCGCGCCCAGCACCCCGCCCTGCCGGAGCGCCAGCCGCAGCAGGGGCGCAGCTCCGCGCAGGTCATGGCCCAGTACCGCCTCCATTTGGGGGAGAGCGGCGCGCAGCGGGTCGCGGCGAAACATGCGGCCAGGGTAGCGCCCCGAGGAGGCGGCAGGGAGCAACAAAAAAACCGCCTCTTGGGCGGTGATGTTGAAACTATAGCGTCCTATTCAGGCGAAGTCAACTTATGCAGCCGGCTAGTAGTGGCGTTCAGGGCATGACGGGAGTTCAATGAAGCATGAACGGTCCTGACTGCCCAGCGTGCGGTGGCGTCTACACCGTCAAAAACGGTCACGCCCACACCGGCAAGCAACGCTACTTGTGC